>NZ_JBFSUV010000022.1:0-78156 GCF_041467515.1 Vibrio sp. 10N.247.311.12 | reverse complement strand
TTCGAACCTCCGACCGCCTGGTTCGTAGCCAGGTACTCTATCCAGCTGAGCTAAGGACGCACGGTGTTCATTCATTAAGAATGAAGTTGTGAAATATATCACATTCTTCTTGCTACGAAGAAAAAAAAAGGCCATCGGCCTGTAATGAATGGCGGTGAGGGAGGGATTCGAACCCTCGATGCAGCTACAAACCACATACTCCCTTAGCAGGGGAGCGCCTTCGGCCACTCGGCCACCTCACCTAATTCATTATTCTCAAATCACTTACAAGTAAGAGAAGAGAGAATGGCGCGTCCTGGAGGATTCGAACCTCCGACCGCCTGGTTCGTAGCCAGGTACTCTATCCAGCTGAGCTAAGGACGCACATTTACATTGTCTAAATTGCTAATTTTAGACTCGCAAGAAATGGCGGTGAGGGAGGGATTCGAACCCTCGATGCAGCTACAAACCACATACTCCCTTAGCAGGGGAGCGCCTTCGGCCTCTCGGCCACCTCACCGTCTTGCGGAGGCACATATTACGTTTTACCGAAAATATGTCAAACACTTTATTGAAAAAAATTGGACAAAAACACTCAACCGTTTGCTATTTAATCAAAGCGCTTGCAAATTGAACTTATAACATCCAATTAGCGCTTTTTTCCTTAAAAATTAAGGTGAAAGATTGGCAATAATTAACAGCGGAAAACAATTATCTAATTTATCTCGCAGTAAGTATCACTGCTGTTTGCACCATACTACGGGATGCTCTATTTCGCCATAGGGTAAGTCAGTAAAACTTGAACTATGGCAAACAAATATCATGATGCTTCAATAAGAGTTAACTCTGGTGGCTTGGCTTTTCTAAATCAAGCACTCCATCCAGCATCTATAACTAAGCCAGTTATTGAACTAGCCAATCACTAAGTTGTGATTTTGCTCTCCCAAGATCAAAAAAGGCTAGCAACAATGCTAGCCCCTCTTCTACGCAAAAGTATTAGTAGTTGCCAGATGCAACGTTACCATTACCTTTTTCAGCTTGAATGCGCATGTAGATCTCTTCACGGTGAACAGATACTTCTTTAGGTGCGTTAACACCAATACGTACTTGGTTACCTTTAACGCCTAGTACAGTAACTGTTACTTCATCACCAATCATCAGTGTTTCGCCAACACGGCGAGTCAAAATTAGCATTCTTTGCTCCTTGAGTAATCTCTAAATTTATCTAGCTACGAGAGCATTATCCAACAAAAGTTATATTTTCGTAAACTATCGATTGAGTTTATTTAACCAAAATGCACTTCTTTTTTAAGATAACCCTGTGTTTCACGCGCTACGATGTATGCATTGTGTAATATGTTAGCAGCTATATCGACTTGCGTTGGTGATATCACCAAAGTTAAAGACTGCTGCTGCAATAAGTGATGTTGTACATCAATTTCGCCTTCAGACAACAATCCATGTGAACTGACCACAATTTCTTGCGTTCGGCTTCCTACCACAGTTAACAAACTAACATATTCACTATTACGGATTTTTTCAGCAAAAACTAGTTTTAATTTAGCACTTATGTCCGGTTTGATAATGAGCGCTGCCCGTTCTGTTTCCTCGATCACACTACAGACTTCGATCCCTAACAACTGGCAATGCGACATGAGAGACGGTAAATCTTGATTCAAACACTCGATGCGAACCATATCTCTTTGAATGGCTATTCCAGCAATATCATTCAAACAATCATTACCCGCGATGAGAGTGCCCTCGCCTTCTTCAAAACTCGAAAGTACTCTCAGTGGTACATTGTGTCGCCACGCATGCTGAACACATGGAAGGTGCAAAACCTTAGCGCCTCTGCGAGCCATTTCTTCCATAGAGGGAAAGTCTAAGGTATCTAATTTTTTAGATTGCTTAACCACTCTAGGGTCACAGGAATATACGCCATCAACGTCGGTATAGATCTGACACTCTTTAGCTTGAAGCGCGCCCGCTAATGCAACAGCCGTGGTATCTGAACCACCTCGCCCTAAGGTTGTGATATCACCTTTCGCATTAACGCCTTGAAAACCTGCAACAATGACAATCTGGTCATCATCTAACAGCGCTCTAATAGGAGCGGTATCAATACGCTCAATCGTCGCATTATTATGATTAGAATCGGTGTGTATCTTGGCTTGATAGCCGGTCATCGATGTCGCTTCATAACCCAACTTGTGCAACGTCATCGCCAACAAAGCCATGGAAACTTGTTCTCCAGCCGTTAACAACACATCCAATTCTCTAGCGTTTGGGACACTATCAACTTGTGAAGCTAAGTTAACTAACCGATTTGTTTCACCTGACATAGCAGAAACGACAACCAAGATCTGGTTCCCTTCATTTTTCGCTTCAATGATTTTTTCTGCTACATGATGGATCCGCTCTATTGAACCCACCGACGTTCCACCAAATTTCTGCACGATAAGAGGCATTTTCACCCGTCCTCACCTTCCCAAGACCAATGTCTATATATGACAAAAAAACACATACTCCGCGTCAGGGCGAAGCAATAAAAAATTAACCAAGGAGTCTAACGCCACCATTAGACTTCTTGGTTAATCTCAATCAAACCTTGTTTAAACACACTTCCAATAGGCAAAATAAAAGATGCCCAATCAACTGATTGGGCATCTTTGTATCAATTACTTAAGCTTAAAGACGCTCTTCTAGCCAAGTACGCACAGATTTAAGCGCTTCTGGCAGTGCTTCAACGTCTGTACCGCCCGCTTGAGCCATATCTGGACGACCGCCGCCTTTACCGCCAACTTGCTCAGCAACCATCTTAACGAGGTCACCCGCTTTTACTTTGCCGATAAGGTCTTTGGTTACGCCAGCAATCAAGCCAACTTTACCGTCTGCGATATTCGCAATCAGGATGATGCCGCTACCTACTTGGTTTTTAGCGTTATCAACCATAGTACGTAGGTTCTTGTTGTCTGCGCCTTCAATTGCAGCAACCAAAACTTTAGTACCAGAGATGTCTTCTACTTTGCCCATGATGTTTGCGCTTTCTGCAGCAGCCATCTTTTCTTTAAGCAGTTGGATTTCTTTCTCTAGCGATTTCGCTTTCTTAGCTGACTCAGCCAGTTTCTCTTCGTAAGCGTTAGCTTGAGCTTCTACTGCATCTAGTGCAGCTTCACCTGTTACCGCTTCAATACGACGAATACCCGCAGCAATACCACCTTCAGAAGTGATCTTGAATAGGCCGATATCACCTGTGTTTGAAGCGTGGATACCACCACAAAGTTCAGTAGAGAAGTCGCCCATAGATAGAACGCGAACTTCATCATCGTACTTCTCGCCAAACAGTGCCATTGCACCTTTTTCTTTCGCTGACTCGATGTCCATGATGTTCGTTTCAATCACATGGTTCTTACGAACTTGTGCGTTAACTAGACGCTCTACTTCTTTAATCTGTGCTGGTGTTACCGCTTCAAGGTTAGAGAAGTCAAAACGTAGGTTGTCTGGCTTAACTAAAGAACCTTTCTGAGCAACGTGCTCACCTAGCACTTCGCGCAATGCAGAGTGAAGTAAGTGAGTGGCAGAGTGGTTTAGTGAGATAGCAGCTCGACGCTCAGCGTCAACCGTTGCTTCTACTTTATCGCCCTTAGCAAATACACCTTCAACTAGCTCACCGTGGTGCGCAAATGCGTTACCTAGCTTCTGAGTGTCTTGTACTTTGAAAAGACCCGACGCTGTTTTTAGTGTACCAGCATCACCACATTGACCGCCTGACTCAGCGTAGAATGGTGTCTCTTCAAGGATGATGATTGCTTTGTCGCCAGCCGATAGTGAAGCAACCTCTTCGCCGTCAACGAATAGCGCAGAGATTTCACCAGCACCTTCAGTTGCTGTGTAACCACAGAACTCAGTGTTGGTGTCTACTTTGATTGTCGCGTTGTAATCCGTGCCGAATTGGCCTGCTTCACGTGCACGCTTACGCTGTGCTTCCATCGCCTTCTCAAAGCCTTCTTCATCGATAGTAAAATCGCGTTCGCGAGCTACATCGTTAGTAAGGTCAGCTGGGAAGCCGTATGTATCGTAAAGTTTGAAAACTGTTTCGCCGTCAAGCTCTTTGCCTTCAAGTGCATCTAGTGCGTCATTAAGAATAACCATGCCGCGCTCTAGCGTACGACCAAAGTTCTCTTCCTCAATGCGAAGTACTTTTTCAACCAGCTCTTGCTGTTTCTTAAGTTCATCTGCCGCAGAGCCCATCACTTCAGCCAGTACGCCCACAAGTTTGTGGAAGAACACGCCTTGTGCGCCAAGCTTGTTACCGTGACGAACTGCACGACGGATGATACGACGTAGAACGTAGCCACGACCTTCGTTTGAAGGCATAACACCGTCAGCAATTAGGAATGAACAAGAACGGATGTGGTCAGCAATAACGCGTAGCGATTGGTTAGATAGATCGTCATGACCAACAACTTCCGCAGTCGCTTTGATTAGCTTTTGGAATACATCAATTTCGTAGTTAGAGTGAACGCCCTGCATGATTGCAGAAATACGCTCAATACCCATACCTGTATCTACAGCAGGCTTAGGTAGCGGTTCCATTGTGCCGTCAGCGTGACGGTTGAACTGCATGAATACGTTGTTCCAGATCTCGATGAAACGGTCACCATCTTCTTCAGGTGTACCAGGACGGCCGCCCCAGATGTGCTCACCGTGATCGTAGAAGATTTCAGTACATGGACCACAAGGACCTGTGTCACCCATCGTCCAGAAGTTATCAGACTCGAACTGTTTACCGCCTTCTTTGTCGCCAATGCGAACGATACGGTCAGCAGGAACACCTACTTTCTTGTTCCAGATATCGAATGCTTCATCATCTGTCTCGTATACCGTTACCAGTAGACGATCTTTTGGCAGTTGAAGAGTTTCAGTCAGGAATTCCCAAGCAAATCCAATCGCTTCTTCTTTGAAGTAGTCGCCAAAGCTGAAGTTGCCTAGCATTTCGAAGAACGTGTGGTGACGAGCCGTGAAACCTACGTTTTCAAGGTCATTGTGTTTACCACCCGCACGTACACAACGCTGAGCCGTAGTTGCTCGAGTGTAGGCACGCTTTTCGGCGCCTAAGAAGCAATCTTTGAATTGGTTCATACCTGCGTTAGTGAATAGCAGGGTTGGATCGTTATGTGGAACTAACGATGAACTGTCTACGATTTGGTGTTCTTTGCTCTCAAAGAACTTAAGGAACGCGTTGCGAACCTCATCAGTGCTCATGTACATGCAGCTCTTCCTGAAAATAGTCGAGTTAGAATTTTGCCGTATTGTAGATCATGGTTAAGGCTTCGACTAGTTTTCTTGTAGAAAAGACACCCTTGGGCAGGATTTTAGTGGGAATTCGATAAAATGAAGAATATTCCACTATATCTTGCCGTGGAAAAGCAGAACTAAATTGACGACCTAGTACCGAAGAAACTCAGTCAACGAGAGATTTGACCAAAGACATGCTCGACGGAGCAGATCCAATAAAAAAGCCCCGCATAAAATATGCGAGGCTTTAAATTCTTTCAAAGCGGATGCTTCTTTCAAACATCCACTCTATAAAACGTGAGCTTATAGCTCTTCGTTTTCTTCTTCTTTCTCTACGTCTTTCTCTTCAAGAACAGCAGGAGTCAGTAGTAACTCACGAAGTTTAGTATCGATCTCTAGAGCAACTTCTGGGTTTTCACGTAGGTATTTACCAGCGTTAGCTTTACCTTGGCCGATCTTATCGCCTTTGTAGCTGTACCAAGCGCCTGCTTTTTCTACTAGCTTATTCTTAACACCTAAGTCGATAAGCTCACCTTCGCGGTTGAAGCCTTTACCGTAAAGGATTTGAGTTTCAGCTTGTTTGAATGGTGCAGCAATCTTGTTCTTAACGACCTTGATACGAGTTTCGTTACCAACAACTTCATCACCATCTTTAATCGCACCAGTACGGCGAATATCAAGACGAACAGATGCGTAGAACTTAAGTGCGTTACCACCTGTTGTTGTTTCTGGGTTACCGAACATCACACCAATTTTCATACGAATTTGGTTAATGAAGATAGCCATACAGTTAGACTGCTTAAGGTTACCCGTCAGCTTACGCATTGCTTGAGAAAGCATACGAGCCTGAAGACCCATGTGGCTGTCGCCCATTTCGCCTTCGATTTCTGCTTTTGGTGTTAGGGCTGCTACTGAGTCAATAACAAGAACGTCGATTGCACCTGAACGAGCCAGTGCATCACAGATTTCCAGCGCTTGCTCACCAGTATCTGGTTGAGAAACAAGAAGTGCATCGATATCAACACCAAGCTTTTGAGCGTAGATAGGGTCTAGTGCGTGCTCCGCATCAACGAATGCACACGTCTTTCCCACTTTCTGTGCTGCAGCAATAAGCTCAAGCGTTAGCGTTGTTTTACCTGATGATTCTGGACCGTAAACTTCTACGATACGTCCCATCGGTAGGCCACCAGCACCTAGTGCGATATCTAGAGATAGAGAACCTGTAGAAATAGTTTCTACGTCCATTGTGCGGTTATCACCAAGACGCATGATAGAACCTTTACCAAATTGCTTTTCAATCTGACCAAGGGCTGCGGCTAACGCTTTTTGTTTATTCTCGTCCATTTCTATCTCCACATAATCGGTTGTCTCAACAAGCGATCTAGAATCTATTTCTAACCCACATAGGGGTGACTAATTGGCTTTCATTATACTGTTGATTCATACAGTGTCTATACCTGTGTGAAAATAATTTGTACAAATGTTACTTACCTTCCATTGATAGGTAATCATAAATAGCTTGCAGGGCATGGTGCGTGGCTTGTTGGCGTACTTGTGATCTGTCGCCTGTAAATACATGCGTTTCTACTTTATCCCAGCCATTTAGCGCTTTCCACGCGAAGCATACTGTACCAACAGGCTTATCTTCGGTCGCGCCACCTGGGCCAGCGATGCCACTGATTGATACAGAGATCGTCCCGTTTGAATGTTGCAATGCCCCGCTCGCCATTTCTATTACGACAGGCTCACTCACGGCGCCGAACTCCATTAAGGTTTTAAGCTGTACACCGATCATCTCTTGTTTGGCTTCATTGCTGTACGTAACAAAAGCGCGATCAAACCATCCAGAGCTGCCCGCAATATCGGTGACTGCACTCGCGACACCTCCGCCAGTGCAAGATTCAGCCGTCACTAACACGTGTTTGTGTTTAGCGAGTAAATGTCCAAGCTGCTCACTAAGGTCTTGAGTCATCTGCATCATCTGCTTCCCTTTATTTACTGTCATATCATTTGGATTCGCATCTTTTCGCATCAGCCGCTTTTCGCACGAAACGCTTTCACGTATCCTAAGCCGCAATAGAAATAAACGAAAGAAGTTAACTGTGAAAGCCGATCAAAAACATACTCCCATGATGCAGCAGTATCTAAAACTGAAAGCAGAAAACCCAGAAATTCTGCTGTTCTACCGCATGGGCGATTTCTACGAGCTTTTCTACGATGACGCTAAAAAAGCCTCTCAACTCCTCGATATTTCACTGACTAAGCGTGGCTCATCAAATGGTGAACCGATTCCGATGGCAGGTGTTCCATACCATGCGGTTGAAGGATACCTTGCAAAGTTAGTGCAACTTGGTGAGTCCGTAGCAATTTGTGAACAGATTGGTAATCCAGCACTTTCAAAAGGCCCTGTTGAGCGCGCAGTAGTGCGTATCGTGACACCGGGTACCGTAACCGACGAAGCCTTGCTTTCTGAACGCGTTGATAACCTAATTGCAGCCATTTATCACCACAACGGTAAATTCGGTTATGCGACACTTGATATTACCTCTGGCCGATTCCAACTTTGCGAGCCAGAAACAGAAGAAGCGATGGCCGCTGAGCTACAAAGAACCTCTCCGCGTGAGCTGCTGTTCCCTGAAGATTTCGAACCCGTCGATTTAATGGCAAGCCGTAATGGCAACCGCCGCCGCCCTGTATGGGAATTTGAATTAGACACCGCTAAGCAGCAATTGAATAAGCAGTTTGGTACTCGCGATCTGGTTGGCTTTGGCGTAGAAAGCGCGAAACTGGGTCTATGTGCGGCTGGTTGTTTGATCCAATACGTGAAAGATACCCAACGTACTGCCCTCCCTCATATCCGTTCACTCACGATGGATAAACAAGATCACTCGGTGATCCTTGATGCTGCAACTCGTCGTAATTTGGAGATCACGCAAAATCTTGGGGGTGGTACTGATAACACCCTTGCCGAAGTACTTGATCACACTGCGACAGCAATGGGTAGCCGTATGCTTAAGCGTTGGTTACATCAACCAATGCGCAATATATCTGCACTCGATCAGCGCTTAGATGCAATTGGTGAAATGAAAGATTTGGCTCTATTCACAGAACTACAGCCAACCTTAAAACAGATTGGTGATATCGAACGTATTCTCGCTCGATTAGCACTTCGCTCTGCTCGCCCTCGCGATATGGCGCGTCTTCGCCAAGCAATGGAATATTTGCCAGAGCTTGCTGAAACACTGACGCAACTGAAGCACCCATACCTAACTCAACTTGCTCAATATGCTTCTCCTGTGGATGAGGTTTCTGAGCTGCTTGAACGTGCAATCAAAGAGAACCCACCGGTGGTTATCCGTGACGGTGGTGTGATTGCAGAAGGCTACAATGCCGAGTTAGACGAATGGCGCGACCTTGCAGCAGGCGCAACTGAATTTCTTGATAAGCTTGAGCAAGAAGAGCGTGAGCGTCATGGCATCGACACGCTAAAAGTTGGCTACAACAACGTACATGGTTTCTTCATTCAAGTAAGCCGTGGGCAAAGCCATCTTGTGCCGCCACACTATGTTCGTCGTCAAACGCTGAAAAATGCTGAGCGTTACATCATTCCTGAGCTAAAAGAGCACGAAGACAAAGTACTTAACTCTAAGTCGAAAGCACTCGCTATCGAGAAACAGCTGTGGGAAGAGTTGTTTGACTTACTACTACCGTATCTAGAGCGTCTACAAAATATCGCCTCTTCAGTATCTCAGCTTGATGTTCTACAGAACTTGGCTGAGCGTGCAGATACCCTTGATTACTGTCGTCCAACCATGACAGAGTCTGCTGGCGTACAAATTCAGGCCGGTCGTCACCCTGTTGTTGAACAAGTGATGGACGAACCTTTCATTGCTAACCCTATCGACCTGAATGATCAACGTAAGATGCTGATCATCACGGGTCCCAACATGGGTGGTAAATCGACCTACATGCGCCAAACGGCACTCATCGCATTGATGGCTCATATCGGTTGTTATGTTCCTGCAGAAAGCGCAACCATCGGCTCTATCGACCGTATCTTTACGCGTATTGGCGCATCGGATGATCTGGCTTCTGGCCGTTCAACCTTCATGGTTGAGATGACAGAAACCGCAAATATCCTGCACAATGCAACACCAAACAGCCTTGTGCTAATGGATGAAATCGGTCGTGGTACCAGTACTTACGATGGCCTGTCTCTGGCTTGGGCAAGTGCAGAGTGGCTAGCCAATCAAATCAATGCGATGACACTGTTTGCAACGCACTACTTTGAGCTAACTGAACTACCTAACCAACTTCCAACTTTAGCAAACGTACACTTAGATGCGGTTGAGCATGGTGATAGCATTGCCTTTATGCACGCAGTTCAAGAAGGTGCTGCAAGTAAATCTTATGGTCTAGCGGTTGCAGGTTTAGCTGGCGTACCGAAAGCAGTGATCAAGAATGCTCGTGCGAAGCTGACTCAGTTAGAAGCGTTAAGTATGGAGTCGCCAACATCGAAGCCAAGCGGTGTCGATATCGCAAACCAACTGAGCCTGATCCCAGAACCGAGTGAAGTAGAGCAAGCGCTAGCGAATGTTGATCCTGATGATCTAACTCCTCGCCAAGCATTAGAAGAACTTTACCGCTTGAAGAAGCTGCTTTAGTTTCTTACCAAGTAGCTTGTTATGGCCGTACTGCTATTTTGATTAGACGGCATGAAATACCAAAGCCACAAACAAAAAAACGCTGACTTAAAGTCAGCGTTTTTATTTGTCTTCTATTTAGAGAAGCATCATCCGTTCAATTAGTCGTTTTCTACGTTGAACAGGTTTTCCATATTCAGACCTTGCTTGATAAGAATCTCACGTAGACGGCGAAGACCTTCAACTTGGATTTGACGAACACGTTCACGAGTCAGGCTGATTTCGCGGCCCACTTCTTCTAATGTTGACGGTTCATAACCCAGTAGTCCAAAGCGACGCGCAAGCACCTCTTTCTGCTTAGGATTCAGCTCATCAAGCCAGAAAATCAACGAGTTCTTGATATCGCTATCTTGAGTTGAAACCTCAGGATCTGAATTATTGATGTCTGGAATAATATCCAACAGCGCTTTCTCACCGTCACCACCAATTGGCGTATCAACAGAGCTCACTCTTTCGTTTAGACGAAGCATCTTACTCACATCACCAACTGGCTTGTCTAGCTTAGAAGCAATTTCTTCCGCCGTTGGTTCATGATCAAGTTTTTGTGATAGCTCTCTTGCGGTACGCAGATAGATGTTCAGCTCTTTCACAACATGGATTGGCAAACGGATAGTGCGAGTCTGATTCATTAACGCACGTTCAATGGTTTGACGAATCCACCATGTCGCGTAAGTTGAGAAGCGGAAGCCACGCTCTGGATCAAACTTCTCTACGGCGCGAATTAAACCTAGGTTGCCTTCTTCGATTAGATCGAGAAGTGCAAGGCCGCGGTTGCTATAACGACGTGAAATTTTTACCACTAAACGCAGGTTACTTTCGATCATGCGTTTACGTGCTGCTTCATCACCGCGTAGAGCTCGACGTGCGTATAGCACCTCTTCTTCAGCGGTTAGTAGTGGTGAGAAACCGATTTCGCCTAAGTAGAGTTGAGTGGCATCTAAACTTTTAGACGTAACTTCAACTTCTTCTTTTGCTTCGGTTTTCTTAGTGACTGTTCGTTTTGCTTTTCCAAGAGCTTCCGGTTCCGTGGTTGCTTGGTCAAGATCGAACTCTTCTTTGGTTACTGCATTGCTTATACTCATAACGCCTCCCCCTGGCGAAATTAGCATGACATTACAACTTCATATGTCGCTAAATGACTATGTCACTCCATACAATACGTAATTTTTGCATATTGTATTTAAGGTAAATATCGTTTTGGATTAACGGATTTACCTTGGTAACGAATCTCAAAGTGCAACCTAACACTGCTGGCTCCAGAGCTTCCCATTGTTGCAATCTTCTGCCCTGGTTTCACACTTTGCCCTTCAGATACTAATAGTCGGTCGTTGTGCGCGTATGCACTTAAGTAATTATCATTGTGCTTCACAATCACTAGATTGCCGTAGCCTCGTAGTGCATTACCCGAATAAACAACCGTTCCCCCTGCAGTAGATACTATTGGCTGACCTCGCTGTCCTGCTATGTCTATGCCTTTATTTCCTTGTTCGCCTACAGAGAAATTCTCGATTACTCTCCCTTTAGTTGGCCATAACCATTTGGATACTTTATCACTTGTTGGTTTGGTGGACGGTGTAACATTCTGTTTACCTTTAGAACCAACATACTCCTTTGATTTGGATTGTTCAACCTTCTTTGGTGGATCTTTTTTCACCACTTTGGTGGTAGTTTGAGCTGGAGCCAGTTTAGAGTTTTTGCTCTTTTGTGGTGTGGTTTTCGGTTTACTTGCCGTAGATGACGTTGTGGATGCGGCGACAGGCGCAGCAACTGCTGCTGCCGCTACCGTTGACTTACCATACGCTGGCGCGTTGTAGCTAGGACGCCATAACTTAAGCTTCTGCCCTGGGTGGATAGTGTAAGGAGCAGACAACTTGTTATAACCGATGAGGTCTTTAACGTCTTTATTGGTGACATAAGCAATGAAGTAAAGGGTATCGCCTTTTTTAACTTCATAGTAACTGCCACGATAACTACCACGATCAATCGATGAGTAATTCTTGTTTAGGTTTGAAACCGGCGCAGGCGAATTCGCTGCACACCCAACAAGGGCACAGCTAAGCAGTAAAGTACTTCCTTTTAACAACTTCGAACGCATCGACTCTCTATCCACCTACACCATTAGTCTTTTATTAAGCTAGCTCACCAGGAACAAGAGGTACAAATCTCACCATCTCGATAACACTCGATAAAAACTCATCGCCGTGTCGAACGATCTTCAATAGTTGCTGTTCGTCATCACCGACAGGAATCAGTAAACGACCGCCATCTTTCAGCTGTTGCAGAAGCGCTTGAGGAATCGACTCTGCAGCGGCGGTGACAATAATCGCATCAAAAGGGGCTTTTGAAGACCAACCTTGCCAACCATCACCGTGCTTAGTTGAGATATTGTAGAAATCGAGTTGCTTCAACCTACGCTTGGCATCCCATTGTAGCGACTTTATTCTTTCAACCGAATACACATGATCAACAAGTTGAGCCAATACCGCAGTTTGGTAACCAGAACCCGTTCCGATCTCCAAGACACGGCTATCTTGTTGTAATTCAAGTAGCTCTGTCATTTTAGCAACAATGTATGGCTGTGAGATTGTCTGACCCTGACCGATAGGCAGCGCATTATTATCATAGGCTTGGTGATACATCGCCTGTGATAAAAAGCTCTCTCTCGGCAGTTGGTAAATCGCATCAAGAACCTTTTGATCCTGAATACCATTTTCAATCAGGAAAGTAATTAAACGCTCAGCTTGCGGATTACTCACTTACTTCTCCCCTAACCATGTTGCCATCGCACCCAACGACTCATGCGCCGTCAGATCAACCTGCAACGGTGTTACCGACACAAAGCCATGCTCAATCGCGTAAAAATCGGTACCTTCACCGGCATCTTGCTCTTTACCCGGAGGGCCAAGCCAATAGATATCGTGACCACGCGGGTCTTTTTGCTTGATCATATCTTCAGCGTGATGACGAGCACCTAAGCGCGTCACCTGAGTACCAGACAATTGTTCTAAGGCTAAATCAGGAACGTTTACGTTCAACAAGCGGTTGGTCGGGATTGGGGTTGCTAAATGTTGTTCGACAATACGACGAGCAATCGCTGCCGCTGTCTTAAAATGTTTTTTTCCCACCAGAGAAAACGCTACCGATTGAACGCCTAGAAAATGCCCTTCCATTGCTGCAGCCACCGTGCCGGAATAAAGCACGTCATCACCCAGGTTAGCACCGTGATTAATGCCCGTTAATACCAGATCAGGCATGTCATTCTTTAGCAGTTCGTTTAACGCAAAATGCACACAGTCGGTCGGTGTTCCTTGTACCGAATAGGTATTTTCAGTAATCTCTTGAACACGCAGAGGCTGTTCTAAAGTTAATGAATTTGACGCACCCGAGCGATTACGGTCAGGGGCAACAATGATAACGTCAGCAAGATCACGTAGCTCATTTGCCAGCTCATGAATACCTTGAGCGTGCACACCATCATCATTGCTGAGTAAAATCTTCATCTTGTATCCTTTCTTTTGTTCCCATGCTAAGCCAAGTCACTTAAATTCCAATATCAAGTGACTCAGCTCCAAGCAGAATCGTTATTGCTCGTAGGTTCTCTCTACGTGTACTTCTTCAACCAATTCGCGAACGATCGCTGTTGCGAAACAACCCGCATCAAGAGAGAACTTAAGCGTGACATTATCTTCGTTCACTTCCCAAGTTAAGTCTGTTGGTTTCAGTGACGCTTCACGGCGATCATGACGCATACGGTTACCACGAATCAGAGCCATTAGATCCGGTTCAGCATCAAGGTGTTTCTGTTCTAGAGCTTGAGACTCATCAATCGTTGGTAAGGCATTATCGCCAGCCAAAGCAACAGTTATCAAAGCAGAACCGTTCGCAATGTCTTGGTTTACAGCTTCAATGTTGTCTGCTGTTACTGCCAGTTGAGCACCGTCTTTCACCACGATATCGCCAACCAATGCCGATGCAAACGCATCTTGCTCAATACGGTCTGAAAGGATCAGGTTGTAAATCCACGAACGAGCAGCAGAAAGGTACAAGCTGCGCTTATTCTGGTTACGAGTACGAACGTTATCGCGGCCCCAACGACGAGCTTCAGATAGGTTGTTACCTTCATTGCCAAAACGCTGAGCACCAAAGTAGTTTGGCACGCCCACTTGAGCGACTTTTTCCAAACGCTTGACCACATCATCGCAATCCGTTACTTCAGACAAGGTCAACTCAAATTGGTTGCCAACTAAATCGCCTGGACGTAACTTTTTGTTGTGTCGCGCTGTCGCTAAGATTTCAATGCTTGGGTATTGTGCTAAGAACCCTGAAAAGTCAGGCTCACCTTTCGGTAGGTGAACGCTCAACCACTGCTCTGTCACAGCGTGGCGGTCTTTCAAACCCGCCCAGCTCACGTCTTTCGACTTAACACCGCAAACTTTAGCCAGCTCGTTTGCTACGAAGCTCGTGTTCTCACCCGTTTTACGAATACGAACCATTAGGTGCTCGCCTTCACCAGCAAACTCAAAACCCAAGTCTTCATTAACGACAAAGTGTTCGGCTTTTGCTTTTAGTTTTGCTTTCGCAGTTGGTTTACCGTTTAGATAAGCCAATGAAGATAAAATATCTGACATGCTGTTCTTTTCGTGTTGGTGCTTACGCACTTTTAGTAATTAGGACCACCGCTTCACATGCGATGCCCTCTTTGCGACCTGTAAAACCTAAACGCTCAGTGGTCGTCGCTTTTACATTCACATTGCTAATGCTGGTTTCTAGGTCTTGAGCAATAGCTTGGCACATAGAGTCTATATGAGGCGCCATCTTTGGAGCTTGCGCCATGATAGTAATATCGGCATTACCAATCACGTAACCTTGTTCTTTTACTCGACGGTAAACATCTTTCAGTAGCTCACGGCTATCCGCACCTTTCCATTCGTCATCGGTATCAGGGAAATGACGACCAATATCACCCGCAGCAATCGCACCCAATAGAGCGTCACACAACGCATGAAGGGCAACATCACCGTCTGAGTGTGCAATAAGACCTTGCTCGTAAGGGATGCTTACACCACCAATAATTACCGGGCCTTCACCACCAAACTTATGTACATCAAAGCCATGGCCAATACGAATCATCATTATTCCTTATTCTGACTTAAATAGAACTCAGCAAGCGCTAAATCTTCAGGCTGAGTAATCTTAAAATTATCTGAACGCCCTGCCACTAAAGCGGGCGATAAACCTTTCCATTCAAAGGCTGAGGCTTCATCAGTAATTGAAGCGCCTTGTTGCAACGCCTCACTTAATGCCTTCCACAGAGGCTTTGCTCTGAACATTTGCGGCGTAAGTGCATGCCATAAATCGGCACGCTCAACGGTATGCTCGATCTGCCCTTGGGCACCGCGCTTCATCGTGTCACGAACTGGAGCCGCTAAAATAGCGCCCACATCATGGCTCATCGCGCCGGAAATTAGCTTGTCGATATCACTTAGCTGAACACACGGCCTTGCCGCATCGTGAACCATTACCCAATCACCGAGCTGTTGCTCTGCAATGTAATCTAAAGCAGAGAGTACGGAGTCCGCTCTTTCGCTTCCACCCGACACTCTGATCACTTGTGGGTTCTGATTTAGAGCAAGCTCTGGGTAGTATGGGTCATCATCGCTAATCGCGACGATAATTTGAGAGACTTGTGGATGAGACAATAATTTATCTACGGTGTGCTCTAAAATCGTTGAGCCGTTAATCTTGAGATATTGCTTAGGGCGGTCTGCCTTCATTCGGCTACCGACGCCCGCCGCAGGTACAACGGCAATCACGCTTTGAAGTTGAGTCGACATTAATGGGATTCCTCACCAATGATGCGATAAAACGTTTCACCTTCTTTGACCATTCCAAGTTCATGACGAGCGCGTTCTTCTATCGCGTCTAAGCCTTGGCGTAGATCGTCAATTTCAGCAAACATTTCTGCATTTCGAATATGCAGCTTTTCATTTACTTGCTGTTGAACTTGGATTTCGTTGTTCACACCGTAGTAATCAGAGATACCATTTTTACCGAGCCACAGTGTGTGTTGTAGCCAGCCAAACACTATGAGCAGTACTAAAGCAAAAATTCGCATAACACCTTTCGCCGGTTGAAAAAGAAGGAACTAGAATAAGGCACATATATACCATAATGAGCTTATTGGTGCGAGATATGTGGTGTCAGGGAATCAATAAGTCGGGGAGTCATTGTCAGGAAAACAATGAGATTCCCTACTCCTTCCTTCGTCAGTCTAGGGAATGACGAACTTTATATGTGACAAGGAGGAGCTTTAGAGCCTAGAGCTTCTTTCATTCAGTTTTCTACAGACAAAAAAATGCCCCGCATAAGCGAGGCATTCAAAAGTATTAGTGCATAATTCTAACTAGTTGGTGCTGTAGCAAGGCAACAAAGAAGATTCAGCTATGGAGCATAGTTTCCTATGTGACTTAGTGAATCTTCTGCAGTTAACGCAGCTACAGTGCCAAATAGGACGAATTATTGACCTTTAACTTCTTTAAGACCGTTATAAGGAGCTTTAGAACCTAGAGCTTCTTCGATACGGATTAGTTGGTTGTACTTAGCAACACGGTCAGAACGGCTCATAGAACCAGTTTTGATTTGACCTGCAGCTGTACCTACCGCTAGATCAGCGATAGTTGCATCTTCAGTTTCGCCAGAACGGTGAGAGATTACTGCAGTGTAGCCAGCGTCTTTAGCCATCTTGATAGCAGCTAGAGTCTCTGTTAGAGAACCGATTTGGTTGAACTTGATAAGGATAGAGTTAGCTACGCCTTTCTCGATACCTTCAGCAAGAATCTTAGTGTTTGTAACGAACAGATCGTCACCAACGATTTGAAGTTTGTTGCCTAGAAGTTCAGTTTGGTGCTTGAAGCCATCCCAATCTGACTCGTCAAGACCGTCTTCGATAGAAACGATTGGGAAGTTGTTCGCTAGCTCAGCTAGGTAGTGGTTGAACTCTTCAGAAGTGAAAGTTTTACCTTCGCCCTTCATGTTGTAGATACCAGCTTCTTTGTCGAAGAACTCAGATGCTGCACAGTCCATAGCAAGAGTAACGTCTTTACCTAGTTCGTAACCAGCAGCTGCAACAGCTTCTGCGATAACTTCTAGAGCTTCAGCGTTAGACTTAAGGTTAGGAGCGAAACCACCTTCATCACCAACTGCAGTGCTGTAGCCTTTAGACTTAAGAACTTTAGCTAGGTTGTGGAATACTTCAGCGCCGATACGTAGACCTTCTTTAAGAGTTTTAGCGCCAACTGGTTGGATCATGAACTCTTGGATGTCAACGTTGTTATCTGCGTGCTCACCACCGTTGATGATGTTCATCATTGGTAGAGGCATAGAGAACTGACCAGCAGTACCGTTTAGCTCAGCGATGTGCTCGTATAGAGGCATGCCTTTCGCAGCAGCAGCAGCTTTTGCGTTAGCTAGAGATACAGCTAGGATAGCGTTCGCGCCGAACTTAGACTTGTTATCAGTACCGTCTAGGTCAAGCATGATTTGGTCAACGTCAGCTTGTGCTTTAGCGTCAGTACCAACTAGAGCTTCAGCGATTGGGCCGTTTACAGCTTCAATAGCTTTAAGAACACCTTTACCTAGGAAACGTGATTTGTCGCCGTCACGTAGCTCAAGAGCTTCGCGAGAACCAGTAGATGCGCCAGATGGAGCAGCAGCCATACCTACGAAACCGCCTTCTAGGTGTACTTCAGCTTCTACAGTTGGGTTACCACGTGAATCGATGATTTCACGACCTAGAACTTTAACGATCTTAGACATTGAATGTTTCCTTCTCGTTGAATATATAAATGTCAAATTTAAAGGTAGCAGCACAACTTACGCAGCTACCTGTATTCCTTTTTACTTCTCTAACTCGCCGCGCTGGAACTCACCAGCCGCTTTAACGAAACCTGCAAACAATGGGTGACCATCGCGAGGTGTTGAAGTGAACTCTGGGTGGAATTGAGCAGCAACGAACCATGGGTGGTTCGGGTTCTCAATAACTTCAACCAGTTTCTTGTCCGCAGATAGACCCGATACTTTTAGGCCCGCTTTTTCGATTTGTGGACGAAGATTGTTGTTCACTTCGTAACGGTGACGGTGACGTTCATGGATCGTCGCGCTACCGTATAATTCGTAAGCTTTCGTCCCTTTCGCTAGGTGACAAAGCTGTGAACCAAGACGCATTGTGCCGCCAAGGTCAGATGTTTCTGTACGCTCTTCAACTTTACCTTCGCCATCAGTCCACTCAGTGATAAGACCAACAACTGGGTACTTAGTTTCAGTACAGAATTCAGAAGAGTGTGCCCCTTCCATTTTCGCAACGTTACGAGCGTACTCGATAAGTGCTACTTGCATACCTAGACAGATACCTAAGTACGGTACTTTGTTTTCACGAGCGTATTGAGCAGCAAGAATCTTACCTTCAACACCACGGTCACCAAAGCCACCAGGAACTAGGATTGCATCTAGGCCTTCTAAAACTTCTACGCCACGAGACTCAACGTCTTGTGAATCTACGTATTTAATATTAACGCTTAGGCGATTTTTCAAGCCCGCGTGTTTTAGCGCTTCATTTACTGATTTGTATGCGTCTGGTAGTTCAATGTACTTACCAACCATACCAATCGTCACTTCACCCGTTGGGTTAGCTTCTTCGTAAATTACTTGTTCCCATTCAGACAGGTCTGCTTCTGGAGCTGTGATGCCGAAACGCTTACATACAAGTTCATCAGTACCTTGAGCTTTAATAAGCTGAGGGATCTTGTAGATAGAGTCAACATCGCGCATAGAAATAACTGCATTTTCTTGCACATTACAGAACAGAGCAATTTTCTTACGCTCGTTCGAAGGAATGTTGCGGTCTGAACGACAAACTAGGATGTCTGGCTGAATACCAATAGACAGTAGCTCTTTTACAGAGTGTTGCGTTGGCTTAGTTTTCACTTCGCCCGCAGCTGCTAGGTATGGCACTAGAGTAAGGTGCATGAACATTGCGCGTTCACGGCCTAGTTCTACTGCTAGCTGACGAATCGCTTCCATGAATGGTAGAGATTCGATATCACCAACCGTACCACCAACTTCAACGATCGCGATATCGTGGCCAGCTGCGCCAGCAATTACACGCTCTTTGATAGAGTTAGTGATGTGTGGGATAACCTGAATTGTTGCACCTAGGTAATCACCGCGACGCTCTTTTGCTAGTACGTCTGAGTAAACACGACCTGCAGTGAAGTTGTTACGCTTAGTCATCTTGGTGCGAATGAATCGCTCATAGTGACCAAGGTCAAGGTCTGTTTCAGCGCCATCTTCCGTAACGAACACTTCACCGTGCTGAGTCGGGCTCATAGTGCCTGGATCAACGTTGATGTAAGGGTCAAGCTTCATCATGGTCACTTTAAGACCACGAGCTTCTAAAATAGCTGCAAGAGATGCTGCAGCAATACCTTTACCTAGAGAGGATACAACCCCGCCAGTAACAAAAATGTAATTTGTCGTCATGTTTAACCTGAAATTGGTTGAATGAGGGAAATGGACTACTTCTGGACGGGATGAAAATATACCAGAAGCCCCTTATCGCCACAACGTGAAATCTATCACACTGCTATTTTTTATTTTTTGCTTCAAATCAATTCATGATAAAAGCTTTGGTTATCTTTTCTCCGCCACTTTGACTTCATCCCACATGGAATCAAGCTGTTGTAGTGAAAAGTCAGTCAAATTTTTATCTTGCTGACGAACTTTTTGTTCCACCCCTTTAAAGCGACGCGAAAACTTGAGATTGGCTTTATTGAGTGCCGATTCTGGGTTTTTACCTAAATGTCGTACCAAATTGACCGTCGCAAACAGCAAGTCTCCCAACTCTTCTTCAACCAAATCTTCATTTGGCGTCACTTGAAGTGCCTCTTCCAGCACCTCATCGACTTCCTCTAAAACCTTATTAGCCACTGGGCCAATAGAGTCCCAATCAAAGCCATATTTCGCTACCTGTTTTTGAATCTTTGTAGCACGTGAAAGCGCAGGTAGAGAGTTTGGTATTGAGTCTAGAATACTTTCTTGAGTTTTGCCTGCCTGAGCTTTTTCTTTGGCTTTTTCAGCTTCCCAGTTGGCATTAATTTCTTCATCGCTCGCAAACTCGGTATCAGAAAACACATGCGGATGGCGGCGTGTTAGCTTTTCGTTAATGCCATCAACCACATCAGAGAACTCAAACAACCCCTGTTCTTTCGCTAACTGGCTATAGAAGATCACCTGAAACAACAAGTCACCCAACTCTTCTTGTAGGTTCGGCCAATCTTTGTTGTGAATCGCGTCCACCACCTCGTAGGTTTCTTCGATAGTATGCGGCACAATTGTTTCAAAATTTTGTTTCAAATCCCAAGGACAGCCACCTTCTGGATCGCGCAGCTTAGTCATAATCTGTTCAAGTTGTTCAATCGGGTGATTCATCGTTTTCTTCCTATTCACTGTCTTTGATTTTTAAATTTATAACGTCTTCTAAAACTAAAAAAGGCGAGCAGCCAAAACCACTCACCTTTCTATTCTTTCCGTCATCCCCAAGAGCGAAGAATGAGCGAGTTGGGGATCTCAAATCGCTTTACGAGATTCCCTATCACGTTCGTCCCTCACTGTAGGGAATGACGTGGATAGTATTTTGGCCTACCCCAACCTTTTGACTGACATAACATCTTTGATTTGTTCTACTCGGCTGGTAACGCGACTCAGAATTTCAATATTGGTCACTTCCAAATCGAAATCCATTACCGATAGCTGACGCTTGTAGTCGATGCGGCTCTTCATTGTGGTCACGCTGATCTTTTCATTCGAGAACAGTGAGGTGATATCTTTCAACAAGCCATTACGTTCTAGCGCTTCAACACGCAGCGTTAGGATGTATGAACCGACAAAGCCATTACCCCAAACGGTATCAATGATACGTTCTGGCGCATGCACGCTTAGCTCGCCTAGCTGTTCACAGTCAGCGCGGTGCACTGAGATACCACGACCTTGAGTGATGTAACCTTTAATCACATCACCTGGGATTGGCTGACAGCAACGCGCTAGGTGCGTCATTAGGTTATCAACGCCCTCAACCACTACCGCATCTTTCTTCGGACGACTCTGTTGTGCCGGCTTGTTTTCCGACTCAAGCAGTTTCTCTAGCGCTTTCTTGTCTTCTTCTTCCGCCGTTGGCTTATTCACTAGCGCATTGATGTGATTAACCACTTGGTTAATACGCAAGTCGCCACTACCAATACCTGCATAGAGTTCGTCTGGCGTATTCACGTTAAAGCGTTTTAGTGCGTATTGATCAGCATCTTTTAGGGTTGCGCCTACTTTCGCTAGCTCAACTTCCAGGATATCACGACCCGCTTCTAGGTTTTTCTCACGGCTTTGTGCGCGGAACCAAGCGTTGATTTTCGCTCGAGCTCGACCAGAATGAACAAAACCTGTGGTTGGATTTAACCAGTCACGAGATGGGTTCGGCTCTTTCTGCGTGATGATCTCAACTTGATCGCCCATCGATAGTTTATGAGTGAACGGTACGATACGCCCCGCTACTTTGGCACCGATACAGCGGTGTCCGACCATCGAGTGGATGTGGTAGGCGAAATCCAACGGGGTTGCGCCCATTGGTAAGTCGACCACGTCACCACGTGGAGTAAATGCGTATACACGGTCATCGAAGACTTGGCTACGTACCTCATCCAGCATCTCGCCAGAGTCCGACATCTCTTCTTGCCAGTCGATAAGTTTACGCAACCAAGTGATTTTCTCATCGTAGCCACTACGGCCGCTTGAAGCTCCTTCTTTGTACTTCCAGTGCGCCGCCACACCAAGCTCAGAGTCTTCGTGCATTTGCTTAGTACGGATCTGAATCTCAATGGTCTTGCCTTCAGGGCCAAGTACTACGGTATGAATCGACTGGTAACCATTTGGCTTAGGGTTCGCCACATAGTCATCAAATTCGCTCGGGAGGTGCTTGTATTTAGTGTGTACCACCCCAAGGCCGGCGTAACAGTCTTGAAGCTGGTCAGCGATAATACGTACTGCTCGTACGTCAAAAAGCTCATCGAAGTCCAAGCCTTTCTTCTGCATTTTGCGCCAGATACTGTAGATGTGTTTTGGTCGGCCACTCACTTCAGCATTGATGTTTGAACGCTGCATTTCTGCGGTTAAATCATCAACGAAATCTGTGATGTATTGTTCACGAACGATACGACGCTCAGACAGCTGTTTTGCAATCTGCTTGTAGGTATCTGGTTGTTGGTAGCGGAATGCGTAATCTTCGATTTCCCACTTAAGTTGGCCGATACCTAAACGGTTTGCCAGTGGGGCATAGATGTTAGAACACTCTTTTGCGGCCGCGCGACGCACAGCATCAGGCGCTTTTTTTACCTCGATAAGGTTACAGATTCGTTCAGCGAGTTTGATGACTACGCAGCGGAAATCATCGACCATCGCCAGTAGCATACGGCGAACGTTATCAACTTGACCCGAGGCAGCACTGCCTTCAAGGGTCACGTTTAGCTGGCCCAAGGCCGCCATTTCTTCAACGCCGTCAATCAGCTTAACGATTTCTTTGCCGTAGCTTTCTTCGAAGGCTTCGCGTTCAAAAACGCCACTTGATACCACTGGGAAGAGTTGTGCTGCGACTAATGTTGCACGATCCATCGACAGCGTGACCAAGATTTCAATCATCTCGCGTCCACGCCATAGCAAGAGTGATGCTTGCTCGTGATCTTTTAATAGCTCTTCACAGTGACGATAAACTTTGTTCAGTTTATTCGAGGTTTTTGCGTCTTGCTTTAATGACGCAATCCAACTTTCTAGCTCAAACTGTTCGCTTGGGTTTAAATGTGCGCTTCGTACCGCAACCATCGTGCCTTCCTAGTTATTCTGTTTTATACCCAATTCAATATGACTAACTGGTTCCAAGTTAGTTCGACCATATTGATATCAGCGCAGGTGTCCCTGCGCCTTTGTCATTCATTTTTAAGCCTTATTTACGGGCCTTTAAGCCTTGATAAAGAGAGCCATCGATTCTAAATGGCTAGTGTGTGGGAACATATCCAACATACCAAGTTTGGCTAATTGGTAGCCTTGCTTTTCTAAGCTCTCTGAATCTCTAGCTAGAGTAGCAGGATTACACGAAACATAAACCACACGCTTCGCTCCTAACGCTGAAATTTGATCAACGATCCCACTCGCTCCCGCACGTGCCGGGTCAAGCAATATTTTATCGAATTTCTCTTTTGCCCAAGGCTGTGAAGATAAGTCTTCTTCAAGGTTAGCTTGGTAAAATTCCGTATTGCTTAACTGGTTTAACGCTGCATTAGATGTGGCTTGCTGAACCATTTCATCAACGCCTTCTACGCCAACCACAAACGCCGATTGTTGCGCGATAGGCAAACTGAAATTCCCTAAGCCGCAAAACAGGTCGAGCACTCGCTCATCCGCTTGAGGTTCTAGCCACTCAATCGCTTGAGCCACCATCTGCTGATTCACTTTCTGGTTTACTTGGATAAAGTGGTTTGGCTCAAACGGTAACGTCACGCCAGTTTCGCTGTAAGAAGGTGTATCGCCGACTAAGCGAACCAACTTATCGGTTTCAGGCATCGAATACAGCGTAGCGCCTTCTTCTTTTGCTAACGCAATCAGCGCTTGCTCATCTTTTTCAACCAGAGGCTTAAGGTGACGTAGCACCATAACAGGGCCAGTATCGCCCAACACCAATTCAACGTGTCCTAAAGACGTAAGGCTGTTGAAAGTGTTCAGTAAATTTTTCAGTTTTGGCAGCAACACATTAAGGCGAGGATCAAGCACGGCACAGTCGGTGATGTTTTCAATCTGCTTACTCTGCTTCTTACGGAAACCGAATTGAAGCTGTTGTGTCTTCTTATCAACAAATAGGCTGATACGTGCGCGACGTCGATAACCGGTTTCATCACCGACAATAGGTTGTGCAACTTCAGTGTTCGCCGTTTGGTATTGGCTCATCAGGTGCGTCAGAGATTGCGATTTATGCTCAACCTGAGAAGAGTAACCTAGGTGTTGAAGGTGACAGCCACCACACTGATTAAAGTGCTTACAAAACGGCTTTAAACGCTGCTCGCTCGGCTTCAATAACTTGATGAGTTTAGCTCGCGAAAACTTACTTTTGCTCTCAGTAAGTTGAATAACCACCTGCTCACCGGGCAATGCGCCATCAATGAAAACCGGTTTATTCTTTTGATAAGCGATGCCAGCGCCATTGTGATCCATTCGTTCAACCAAAACCGATTGATGCTTGGTCTCGAGTTGAGTTTTCTTTTTTGGTTGGAAAAAACGTGCCATTGCTTGTGCCTAATGTATCTTTTAATAAGTAATTGGTATCCAGGACTCACTATTATGTCTTGGAATCATTGTCGAACGTCACGGCTTTGATTAAGCTTACCGTTCACTTAACCGCCATTGTGTGCGTTATTTTCCCATATCCAGACCTCGATGTAATTAAAGAACATGACCAGATATGGCTTAAGAGCCCGTGTAATTACCTTAACTCTAGCTCCAACCCTGATTATTGGGTTGCTATTGAGTGCATTTTTCTCATTTAACCGCTATCAAGACCTTGAAGGTCAAGTGGTTAACACTGGTACTAGCATCATTGAGCCACTTGCGATTACGAGTGAATCAGGCATGAAGCTCGAAAGTCGAGAGTCTGTTCGTCAGCTTATTAGCTATGCGCATCGAAAGAATTCTAAGCTAGTGCGCAGTATCGCGGTGTTTGATGAGCGTCATGAGTTGTTTGTAACCTCAAACTTCCACCCCGATTTTGAAAGCCTGACCTACCCCAAAGATAAACCGATCCCGCATTTAAGCTCATCGAACCTTCTCGATAATACGCTGATTCTGCGGACACCTATCATCGCCGAAGGCCAGTACATCAATTCAGCCAACGGTCAGTCTCAAGCTAATCAAGCGATCGGCTACATTGCGATTGAATTAGATCTTTCATCACTTCGATTGCAGCAATATCAAGAAGTGTTCTCTGCATTCTTAGTGTTGATTCTCGGGCTTGGTTTATCGGGCGTGTTTGCGTTCCGCTTAATGCACGATGTCACTCAACCGATCACACACATGAAAAACATGGTCGACCGAATTCGTCGAGGTCACCTAGATGTGCGTATCGAAGGTAAGATGCATGGTGAGCTAGACTCGCTGAAAAACGGTATCAATGCGATGGCGGTATCGCTATCAGAGTATCACGTCGAGATGCAGCACAGTATCGACCAGGCCACATCAGATTTGCGTGAAACTCTTGAACAGCTAGAGATTCAAAACGTTGAGTTAGACATCGCGAAGAAACGCGCTCAAGAAGCGGCTCGTGTTAAGTCTGAGTTCTTAGCGAATATGTCTCACGAATTGAGAACGCCGCTGAACGGTGTGATTGGCTTTACTCGTCAAATGCTCAAGACTCACCTATCGAACAGTCAAACCGATTACCTACAAACCATTGAACGCTCGGCAAACAACCTGCTTAGCATCATCAACGATATCTTGGACTTCTCGAAACTTGAAGCCGGTAAATTAGCCCTAGAGAACATCCCATTTGAATTCCAAGCCAGCCTTGAAGAGGTAGTAAACCTTCAAGCAACCAACGCTCATGAGAAAGGCCTAGAACTGACACTGAAGATCGACCCTAAAGTACCGCCAGGTGTGGTGGGCGATCCACTGCGTATTCAGCAGATCCTAACCAACCTAGTGGGTAACTCAATCAAGTTTACCGAGCGCGGCAATATTGATATCAGCGTTGAGCTGCGTTCACAAAGCGAAGACAACATCGAGCTGCAGTTCATGGTTCGCGATACGGGTATTGGTATCTCGGAGCGTCAACAAGCTCAGCTGTTCCAAGCCTTCAGCCAAGCCGATGCAAGTATCTCTCGTCGCTATGGTGGTACAGGCTTAGGTCTGGTTATCACCCAAAAACTGGTCAGCCAAATGGGCGGAGAGATCAGCCTAACCAGTCGTCTTCACCAAGGCTCTACCTTCTGGTTCACCTTGAGACTATCAACGACTGATATGCCGATGACAGAGCTGATTGAGACGCAGTGTCTGCAAGACAAACAACTGCTGCTTATCGAGCCAAACATGCAAGCGGCATCGATTACTCAGCAAATCCTAACCCAAGAAGGCTTAGTGGTAACGTATCGTTCGGTGATGCCAGATGAGACGACCTCGTATGACTACGTTCTGCTTAACCTAGCCGCCAACCAAGAGTATCAATTTGATACTGTGAGTGGTTGGGCGATCGGTGCGAAGAAGATTGCTCAAAACGTGATTATTGGTACACCAAGTACCGAGCTAGCGTTGGGTGAGCAACTAATGAAAGAGGTCGATGTTCAGTGCATCACCAAGCCTCTTTCTCGTAAGAAGTTGCTGCAAACTCTGGTATCGAATCAGGCACCTACCTTGATTGCACCAGCGATTGAAACGCATTCTGAAGAGAAGTTACCGCTTACTGTGATGGCAGTAGACGACAACCCAGCCAACCTTAAGTTGATTACCGCGCTGCTTAAAGAGCGTGTAGAAACCGTCATCAGTTGTACCAGTGGTCAGCAGGCGATAGACAAAGCGACAGAGACGCCATTTGATATCATCTTCATGGATATTCAAATGCCACAGATGGACGGTGTAACCGCTTGTCAGAACATCAAAAAACTGGCGAACAATGCGAATACACCTGTAATTGCCGTGACCGCACATGCAATGATTGGCGAACGAGATCGACTGCTTGAAGCGGGCATGGATGACTACCTAACCAAACCTATTGAAGAGCATGTTTTACAGCAGGTTCTGATTCATTGGAGCTCGACCTCTGAGGTTGAGCACATCGAAAAAATAGATCCAGACCACCCAGCGGTCTCTGCTGAAGTCGACAACGGTCCGGTGTCAGAAACTGAAGCCAGCGTGCACACAAACATCATCATTGATTGGCAAGCTGCGATGAAACAAGCCGCCAATAAAGAAGACCTCGCACGCGATATGCTGCAAATGCTCGTCGACTTTATTCCAGAGGTGTATGAGGCAGCAGACAAAGCGATAGAAGACAGTGACTATCCAGTTGAAGAGCTGATACACATCATTCACAAGATGCATGGCAGCAGCTCGTACAGCGGCGTACCAAGGCTAAAATCGGTATGTGCGACAATAGAGAAAGAGCTGCGTTCAGGTACTTCTGTTGAAGACATTGAACCTGAGCTTTTCGAGCTTCAGGATGAATTAGATAAGGTTCAAGCAACCGCGATTCACTACTTGAAACAGGCGAAGGCCTAGCGGGTACTTGTTACTCACTAGTATTCTTTAGAGGGTTTACCCGCCAATAAAAAAGCAGAGCTCATGAGCTCTGCTTTTTTCTGTCTAGAGCCAAGAGCACTAGATATAAAGTCGCGATAATCTGTTTACGATTCGAGTAACACCGTTGCCACAGCGTAGTGACGCTCATCCGAGATAGTCAGATGAATCGATGTTGTGCCATTCGCCTCTGCGATTTCACGCGCTTTCTTGTGTAAGCTCAATACTGGCTTACCATGCTCATCGTTTGAAATCTCAAAGTCGTGGAAGGTAACACCCAGCGCAATCCCCGTACCTAACGCCTTAGATGCAGCTTCTTTAGCAGCAAAACGTTTTGCAAGGTAACGGCCTTTTTGCTTCAACTGTTGGAATACTTCAAACTCAGAATCCGTCAAAATACGCTGAGCAAAAGCGTCGCCACTTCGCGACAGCGCCTTCTCGACACGTTCGATTTCTGCGATATCTGTACCTAATCCAACAACTGCCATGTTTCCTCTACTACTTAACTTCTGTCTAATGATTAACTGTACATCGCTTAGTGCCGACGACTTGCCGAACTAAGCGTTGTTACGTGCTGTTTCCATGATTGCTTTCATGTCTGCAACGGCTTTGTTTAAGCCATCAAACACTGCACGTCCCATGATCGAGTGACCGATGTTCAGCTCGTAGATCTCTGGAAGTGCCGCAATCGGTGCTACGTTGTGGTAAGTCAGACCATGACCCGCATTGACTGTGATACCTAAGTCATCTGCATAGCTTGCGCCTGCTGCGATCTTCTTAAGCTCGTCTTGTTGATCTTCTTCTGTCTTAGCATCAGCATAGTGACCCGTGTGCAGTTCAATGAACGGTGCGCCACACGCTTTTGCAGCATCGATTTGCTCACGGTCAGCATCGATAAACAGAGATACCTTGATACCTGCTGCAGACAGTTTTTGTGTCGCCGCTTTGATCTTCTCTAGTTGACCAACTACGTCCAAGCCACCTTCAGTGGTTAGCTCTTCACGTTTTTCAGGAACCAGACAAACAAACTCAGGATTAGTATCGAGTGCAATTTTAACCATCTCGTCCGTTACGGCCATCTCCAAGTTCATGCGAGTTTGAAGTGTTTCAGCCAGAATACGCACATCGCGATCAACGATGTGACGACGGTCTTCACGCAGGTGAATAGTAATGCCATCTGCACCAGCACGTTCAGCGATTTCAGCTGCGTGTACTGGATCTGGGTATTTAGTACCACGTGCATTACGTAGTGTTGCAATATGGTCGATATTAACGCCTAAAAGGATTGAGCTCATTTTCCAATACTCCGTGCTCTGGAGAGGGCTATTGTTGGCATAAATAGCTCTCTACTTTTTAATGGTTTGCCGCCAAGATACGGCTTTAAGGCTATGCGTGTAAAGCGTTTTGCCGCTTTTAACTGCTCTTTAGTGATAAACCTACGTTCGCTGATTGCAATAAGTTCATCGCCCATAAAAGTCAGGTTATCTCGACGTACTGAAGCGATGAAACCTTTCTGCTCTCGATAGCGATAAGTCATGCTCGGATCAATCGCTTCGCCAGTGCCCGCGCAGTGTAAAAAGTCGACGCCGTAACCCATAGCAGATAAAAGAGCCAGCTCAAAGCGACGCAGTGCTGGCTCAGGATTATCATTATGCGCCAGCTCTGTTAAAGCATGAAGATAGTCGTGAAAAAGTGCAGGCATCGGTACTTCCGCCATCAATACCCGACCGATAAGCTCGTTCACGTACATGCCTGAATACAGATTAATACCGGCGAGAGGGAGCCCCAAGCTGATGGGTTCAGCTTGGCGTAAGGTTTTCATCGAACCATTACCAGACCACTTAAGCAATAGCGGCGTAAAAGGTTGTAATGCACCTTTCAAATTGGAACGCTTGCTGCGAGCGCCTTTAGACATCAACGTCACCCGACCGAACTCTTCGCTGAAGACGTCCAAGATCAGGCTCGACTCACTGTATGGTCGACGGTGCAACACAAAGCATCGCTGTAACCCTTCGCTCAATCACTTACCCTTATTACAGATACAAAAAGAGAGAGTTCGCACTCTCTCTTGGATTTATCTTCAGTTCAACTTTCTTAATCTCAGAAAGTGACGTTCAATATATTATAGATCGTCGATGTAGCCTAACGAGCGAAGTGCACGCTCATCATCAGCCCAGCCAGATTTAACCTTGACCCAAGTCTCTAGGTAAACCTTACGGCCGAATAGCTCTTCCATATCGATACGCGCTTCACGACCAATCGTTTTGATCTTCTCGCCCGCTTTACCAATCACCATTTTCTTCTGGCCTGTACGCTCAACAAGAATCAGTGCATTGATGTGGAAGCCATCGTTATCTGGGTTGTAATCGAAACGTTCGATTTCAACCGTTACCGAGTAAGGTAGCTCGTCACCCGTAAAGCGCATCAGCTTTTCACGGATAATTTCAGAGGCCATAAAACGTTGCGAGCGATCAGTCACGTATTCTTCAGGGAAGTGGTGTGTCGCTTTAGGTAAATGTTCACGTACGTGCTTACGCAGTACATCAATATTTTTACCTTGCTTCGCTGAGATTGGCACTACATCAATGAAGTCCATCTTCTTAGAGACTTCCATCATGTGCTGCATCACGTTAGTACGGTCTTGAACGTTATCTACTTTGTTGATGCAAAGTACAACTGGGAAGTCAGTCTTCTTCAGTTTGTTCAGAACCATCTCATCGTCGTCAGTCCAGTGAGTACCATCGACAAGGAAGAATACTAGGTTTACATCACTCAATGAGCTGTTCGCCGCACGGTTCATCAAGCGGTTGATGGCACGCTTTTCTTCAATATGAAGTCCAGGAGTATCAACAAAGATCGCTTGGTAATCACCCTCAGTTTCAACGCCCATAATACGGTGACGTGTCGTCTGTGGTTTACGTGATGTAATAGAAATCTTCTGACCCAGAATATGGTTCAGAAGCGTCGACTTACCTACATTTGGGCGACCGACAATAGCGATGAAGCCACAGTGTTGGTTTTCCGGTAGGCCTGTTTTTTTGCTATCAGATGAAAAGAATGCATCGATATCGAAATCTTGGTTGTTATCAGACATTGCTTAGTTGCTCTAATGCTGTTTCAGCAGCCGCTTGTTCTGCCTTGCGGCGGCTAGTGCCTTTACCGATAACAGGTTTATCCACACCTGCCACTTCACACTCAACCGTAAACTCTTGGTTGTGTGCTTCACCTTTAATATTAGTCACTGTGTAGACAGGTAGAGGATTTCTTCGACCTTGCAAAAACTCTTGTAGGCGAGTTTTCGGATCTTTTTGAGATACTCCAGGCTGAATAGCATCTAGGCGAGATTGGTACCAGCTTAAAATAATGCCGCGAACCGTCTCGGTATCACTATCTAAATAGACAGCGCCGATGACCGCTTCAACCGCATCCGCTAGAATAGAATCACGACGGAAACCGCCACTCTTCAACTCACCTGGACCTAATTTTAAGTAATCTCCTAGTTCGAATTCACGACCTAGTTCTGCCAATGTATGACCACGTACTAATGTTGCGCGCATGCGGCTCATATCACCTTCGTTTACCTTAGGAAAACGGTGGTAAAGATCATCAGCGATAACAAAACTTAAAATTGAATCGCCCAGAAACTCAAGACGTTCGTTATGTTTACCTGCGGCGCTGCGGTGAGTCAGCGCCAAGTGGATAAGATCGGCATCATTAAACTGATAGCCAATCTTTCTCTCTAGTTTATCAATTGGAGAATTCATGCTCTCTCGATGTGTTATGTGATCGATTAATGAATCCCACCGATGCGATTAAAACGCACACCAGTAGGAATCCATGTTGGAAGTACACTGTCTGAACCGCGTTCGAATTCGAAGCTGATCCAAATAGCAACGGCCTTACCAACAAGGTTTGCTTCAGGGACAAAGCCCCAGTAACGGCTATCGGCACTGTTGTCACGGTTATCACCCATCACAAAGTACTGGCCTTCTGGAACGACCCATTCGTTAACACCATTGCGAGGCTGATATGCTTGCACACGATCGCGGCGCAATGGGTTAACTAAAATCTGGTGTTCTACGTCTCCAAGCTGTTCGTTCAGCTGAATCAGAGGCACACCATCTTGAATAAATTGGCTCTCTTCAACATTACTTAGTTTCACTGGTTCACAGCTACTTGTACCCTTCGCCTGAATGCAGATCTCTTTACGACTGCTGTAGCGAATGGTGTCACCTGGCATACCAACAACACGCTTGATGTAGTCGATGTTTGGCTGAGGTGGGTACTTAAATACGATTGAGTCACCGCGTTCTGGCTTGCCCGTTTCTACCAGTTGAGTGCGCCATACTGGGTCTTTTAGACCGTACGCGTACTTCTCTACCAAGATGAAGTCACCAACCAAAAGCGTTGGCATCATCGAGCCAGAAGGGATTTGAAACGGTTCATAAATAAATGAACGCAGAACCAAAACAAATGCAATTACCGGGAAAATGGACACACTGTTCTCAACCCACCAAGGTTGAGCCGTAACTTTTGCGCTAGTTTCAGCGTCTAGGCCATTCGATTGTGCTTCAACGTCAGCAAGCTTTTGCTGGCGCTTCTTCGCCCACACAAACTTTTCCAACGCCCATACAATGCCGGTCACTAGAGTTACGATCACTAAGATAAGCGAAAATGTATTAGCCATTGATATCCCTTAAATTTCATTTCTTTAAAAATAACGAAAGTGAAAGAGTATAACCCTTTCACTCTGCTTAATATTTCTAATCTGTATCAATCATGCTGACTAAATGCTGGGGAGATTACGCAGGAAAAATCGTTTAGTTCGAGGCGCAAAGTGCAGTGACTAGTGGGCCTAATTGCAATCTTTGCAACAAAGAAATAAACGATTTTAACCAGTAATGTTCAGCAGATAGTTAGTGCGATTGATACCTAGTCTTTGCCAACATGAAGGATTGCAAGGAAAGCTTCTTGAGGCAGTTCAACGTTACCGATCTGCTTCATACGCTTCTTACCTTCTTTTTGTTTCTTAAGAAGTTTCTTCTTACGACTGATATCACCACCGTAACATTTTGCGATTACGTTCTTACGCAGTTGTTTCACTGTAGAACGAGCAATGATGTGGTTACCAATCGCTGCTTGAATCGCGATATCGAACATCTGACGAGGGATGAATTCTTTCATCTTCTCTACCAGTAGACGACCACGAGACTGAGCAATATCTTTGTGCGTAATGATAGCTAGTGCATCAACTGTTTCGCCATTCAGCAGTACGTCTACACGTACCATGTTTGATGGCTCGTAACGTTGGAAGTTGTAATCCAATGATGCATAGCCGCGAGACGTTGACTTCAGACGGTCGAAGAAGTCTAGAACTACTTCTGCCATAGGAAGATCGTACGTCACAGCAACTTGGTTACCGTGGTAGACCATGTCTACTTGTACGCCACGCTTCTCAACACACAGTGTGATTACGTTACCTAGGTAATCCGAAGGTACCAGAATATTACAGCGTGCAATTGGCTCACGAATTTCTTCTAGGTCATTAACCGCTGGCAGTTTAGCCGGGCTATCAACGTAAAGAACCGTTTTATCTGTTTTTACAACTTCATACACTACTGTTGGAGCAGTTGTGATTAGGTCTAGGTCGTATTCACGCTCTAGACGCTCTTGGATGATCTCCATGTGAAGCATTCCTAAGAAGCCACAACGGAAACCAAAACCAAGTGCTGCTGAACTTTCTGGTTCAAAGAACAGTGATGCATCGTTCAGGCTTAATTTGCCTAACGCGTCACGGAAGTTTTCGTAGTCATCAGATGATACAGGGAATAGACCAGCGTATACCTGAGGCTTCACTTTTTGGAAACCAGGTAGACGTTCAGTGCTGCCGCCTTTTGCAAGCGTCAACGTATCACCAACCGGTGCACCTAGGATGTCTTTAATACCACAAACAACCCAACCTACTTCGCCAGTATTTAGCTCTGTAGTATCGATTTGCTTAGGCGTGAAGATACCTAGACGGTCAACACCCCATACTTGGTCTGTCGACATTACTTTGATCTTATCGTTCTTCTTCAGCTTACCGTTTTTGATACGAACCAAAGAAACTACGCCAAGGTAGTTATCGAACCAAGAGTCAATGATCAACGCTTGTAGAGGCGCTTCAGGATCACCTTCCGGTGGCGGGATTGCCGTCACGATGTTTTCTAGAACATCATCAACACCCAAACCTGTTTTCGCAGAACAGCGAGTCGCTTCCATCGCATCGATGCCAACGATCTCTTCGATTTCTTCAGCAACACGTTCTGGTTCAGCAGCTGGTAGGTCAATCTTGTTCAAGATTGGCACTACTTCCAGTTCCATTTCGATTGCTGTGTAACAGTTTGCTAGAGTTTGTGCTTCAACACCTTGGCCAGCATCCACTACAAGTAGTGCGCCTTCACAAGCCGCTAGAGAACGAGATACTTCGTAAGAGAAGTCTACGTGTCCAGGAGTGTCGATAAAGTTAAGTTGGTAAGTTTCACCATCTTTAGCTTTGTAATCTAAAGTCACACTCTGCGCTTTAATTGTAATACCACGCTCGCGTTCTATATCCATAGAATCGAGGACTTGAGCTGCCATCTCACGTTCACTTAATCCTCCACAAACTTGGATTAAGCGGTCAGAAAGGGTCGACTTACCGTGGTCGATGTGGGCGATAATCGAAAAATTACGAATGTGCTTCATAGGCTTGGTGTGACTAAACTCTTTGAATAGGGATAATAAGAAAGCCGCGACGCGTCCAATCTACAGTCAGCATTGGTGGCGGCATTTCAATCAAGTTGGCAGATTCTACCCAATTTAAGGGCAAGAAGCATCATAAATTAGACGAGAGACTCACCTAGGATTCGAATCAAGACGACTACTTGCTTGGATTTGTCTTCCATGGGTTTGGCTAACCGCTTCGCTAAGGCAATCCCACCAGCAGTAAACAGTGCTGCACTTAAGATAACAATGCCCTCGCCCCCCTGGAGTAAGGGTTGTAACAAGAGTTGCCCAAAACCAGCACCAATCATCAACATGAAAAGTGGGATGAGATAAACAATCGCCGCCGACTGAAGTAGGCTTTTTTCTGGAAAGCCAATTTCTACGATTTGTCCAGCTTTGACTAAGCTTTTGGTTTTAAGCTGCCAAAACAAAGATTTATTGCCAACAGCCTTGGTCACAATACCCGTACCGCAGTTTTTTTGAGAAGAACAGCTGCTACAACTGGTTTGTTGTTCGCAGCTCAATTGAACAAAGTATTGCTTACCTTTTTGTTCAACCGAGCTAACGGTCGCCAGCGCGGTCATCATTGCGCTTGTACCGATTTATTAAATGTAACTGACTGAGCAATACGTTTTGCAGTTGCCGGCGGAATGTCACCAACCACAGAGATCTCTTTATCGCCATTCACTAAGCTGTGCAAGGTTCTACGCCCTTGACGCACCAGCTGCCCTTTCAATGAATGCTCATCTTTTTCCGCGATATAAACCGAAAAGTTAAACAGTCCATCACTGAAAAGCTGACTTTCAACCATTTTATCGGTCGCAGCCATTTGATAGCGGCTAAGCTCTTTTGATTTAAACCCTTCAGGAATCCACGACGCTTGCCAGTTAGTTTCACTCACTAAGCCTTCCGGTAATGATAAAACTTTCGGCAATTGAGCTTGGCTCAAGCCACCCATAGCCTCAGCAATCTTATCGTTCACCACGTAAGAGATAGTGCGGTACTGTTCAAGCACTTCGCCATCACGATCCAAAAGGTCGGCACGCAAAGGAAGATTCGTTTTTTCGTCTACCCAAACCACGTAAGAGTAGCGAAGGCCATCTTTCGGCACGACACGCAGCACTTGAGTGGTGCTACCTGCTTCACGAGAGCGACCAACTTTCACAAAGTCGTAGTACTGATTCAGAGATTCGATATCTCGATTAATCATCGGAATAACAGGCGCAACCATGCTGCCTGACTGAATCGTAAATGGCTCTGTACCCGGCTCGATGTAGCTAACTTCGTTGCCACGTCGAATGACTTCACGAACAGGGCCGCTTAGATAAACAAGGTGTGCAAGTTGTTGGTCGTCGTTAACCGCATGGCGATAAACAAGAGGCTCAATACTGCTCTTCTTTATCAAAATGTAGGAGAGTTCGTAATTTAGATGCTGACTGGCCTCGTTCATTTGATGCAACAAGGCCTTTGCAGTGGTTTCCTCTGCAAAGGCTGTTGGAGACATCAAGCTGAACAGTGTCAGTGCACTGACCAGGATTTTCTTCATTCAATGTCCGATTCTAGATGTGCATCTTGCATTGGCGATGCATCACTGTTTAATCTTAGCTGCAGCTCATAATCTTCTAACAATGCATGAACGCGTTTGCGCTGCTCTTGCAAGTTAGCTTCAGATGCTGGTTTCTCAACAGAGTCACGCGTTAAACTTACTGGTTCCGCAGAACCGGCAAATGGAATCGTCTGGAGTACAGGCAACTGCTCTGGTGCTGCAGGGTCGCTACCACCATATTGTTGAACACCTAATACAACGGCTAATGAAACACACGCTGCCACGGCAACTTGTCCAAACTGTTGTAACCACGCCGGAAGCTGACGCTTCGCTTGCTGAGGTTTAGGTTGCTCTTCAATTGGAGCAACAGTAGGTTCAACATTCACTTGGTGCAGGTTCGACATTGAACCATATGCAGGCTCGTTCTCAAGCGCTGCCGCTACACTATTAGCAATGTTCCACTCTGGAGTTTCTGGCGAATCCCCACGCATAACATCACCAATTAAATGGTAACTCTGCCAAGTATCCATGCTTTCTTGATCAGATTCTAGATCTACAATGAGAGCTTTATCGATCGTTTCACCATCCATGAGTGCCGAAAGCTTTTCTTTATCAGCCATTATTTTCACCATAATTATTACAAGTTCTAGCGTTGCAAAAGAGGTTTGATTTTCTTTTCCACCGCTTCACGAGCTCGGAAAATACGCGAACGTACGGTTCCTACAGGGCAATCCATTACTTCTGCAATCTCTTCGTAGCTCAAACCTTCGAGCTCTCGCAACGTCATTGCAGTTTTTAAGTCTTCTGGTAGCGCTTCAATCGCTCCAAAAACAACTTGTTTCAATTCTTTAGACAGCGTTAAGTTCTCAGGGTTCGATATTTCTTTTAACGCGCTGCCTGTTTCGTAATATTCTGCATCTTCTGCATCTACATCGGTTGCTGGCGGCCTACGGCTTTGGGCAACGATATGATTTTTAGCGGTGTTCACGGCAATTCGGTATAACCATGTATAGAAGGCACTCTCGCCACGAAAGTTAGGTATCGCGCGGTAAGCTTTAATAAAAGCTTCTTGTGCTACATCAGGTACATCACCGGAATTATTCACGTATCGAGAGATAAGATTACAAACTTTGTTTTGATACTTAACCACTAGTAAGTTAAATGCCTGCTTATCTCCACTCTGAACTCGCTCAATCAACACTTGATCGGTTAGCTGCTCGTTCATTCGAGCGGGTACTCCTATTGTTATAACCCTCACCTTCACAGATATGGGTACTAATTATGCGAAATGTAGTATTGACACCACCGTCTACAAGAGCACTATTGTGACTAAGCCAAATACCGAAAGTTCCAACTTTCTTAAAATTATTTGCCATTATTGTTTCACAATGTGATGTAATAAAAATAGCTATCCCTATCAATTTGGGGAAACTTGAGCAAAAGCAATGGTATTGAGCAATTAAATATTTCTAGATAGCTGTCTATATATTGATTTTGCATAGCGTTTAAGGATGACTCTGGAGAGATTATAACAGTCTTAGCCAAACTCCTAAAACAAGACAAAGTCAATTGAGAGTGGACAACTCGACTATAGCCCGGGATTTAATAAGTTTTATGAACGCAAACCGTGAACATCAGTGTGATGTATTAGTGGTAGGAAGTGGTGCGGCAGGCTTGTCATTAGCCTTACGCGTAGCAGAACATGCAAAAGTAATTGTATTAAGCAAAGGACCACGCAGCGAAGGATCGACGTATTACGCACAAGGTGGTATCGCCGCGGTGTTCGATGAGTCGGACAGTATTGAGTCTCATGTAGAGGATACTCAAATCGCTGGGGCTGGGTTATGCGAAGAAGATACAGTTCAATTCATTGCTGAAAATGCGAAAGAGTGTGTGCAATGGCTGATTGATGGTGGTGTTCCATTTGATAAAGATGAGAACAGCACAGAAGGCCAACCAAAATATCACCTCACTCGTGAGGGTGGCCACAGTCACCGCAGAATTCTGCACGCTGCCGATGCAACTGGCATGGCGATGCAAACCTCACTACAAGATAACGTCAACAACCACCCAAATATCGAGATCTTCGAGCGCCACAATGCGCTAGATTTGATCACGGAAGATAAGATTGGTGGTTCAAAAGACAAGGTGATCGGTGCCTACATTTGGAACCGTAACCAAGAACATGTTGAAACCGTGCGCGCTAAGTTTGTTGTATTAGCAACAGGCGGCGCTTCAAAGGTTTACCAATACACCTCTAACCCAGATGTTTCTTCAGGTGATGGTATTGCTATCGCTTGGCGTGCGGGTTGTCGTGTGGCAAACCTTGAGTTCAACCAGTTCCACCCAACTTGTTTATTCCACCCAGAAGCGCGTAACTTCCTACTAACGGAAGCACTGCGTGGTGAAGGTGCTTACTTGCGTCGTCCAGATGGTTCTCGCTTTATGAAGGACTTCGATGAGCGCGGTGAACTGGCGCCACGTGATGTGGTTGCTCGTGCAATTGACTTCGAAATGAAGCGCTTGGGTGCCGACTGTATGTATGTTGATATCAGCCACAAGCCTGAAGAATTCATCACAGCGCACTTCCCGATGATCCATACTCGCTTGATGGACTTGGGCATCGACATGACCAAAGAGCCGATCCCTATCGTACCAGCCGCTCACTACACGTGTGGTGGTGTCATGGTGAATAAGCAGGGTCAAACCGACCTAACGAACTTGTATGCGATTGGCGAAGTGAGCTACACCGGCTTACACGGTGCAAACCGAATGGCTTCTAACTCACTGCTTGAGTGTGTGGTTTACGCATGGGCAGCAGCAAAAGATATCGTTGAGAACATCGACCAATCTCAACTGTGCGCTGAACTGCCAGCATGGGATGAAAGCCAGGTCACCAACAGTGATGAAGAAGTTATCATTCAACACAACTGGCACGAACTGCGCCTATTCATGTGGGATTACATGGGCATTGTTCGAACGGATAAACGACTAGAGCGAGCATTGCGTCGCATTCAGATGCTGCAACAAGAAACTCATGAGTACTACAGCTACTTCAAGGTTTCGAATAACCTATTAGAACTGCGTAACTTGCTACAAGTGGCAGAACTAATGGTTCGTTGTGCAATGCAACGTAAAGAGAGCCGCGGCCTCCACTACACGTTGGATTACCCTGAACTTGCAGAAGACAGTGGCCCAACGATTCTGACGCCAGAGAAACGCCAATCATAATAATTGGTTAAACGTGCTTAGCGAATTAGCCGTCAGCGGAAAATGATTAAACGAAAGGGAGCCGAGTGCTCCCTTTTCTTTTGTCTAACGCTTTCTTTTATCTAATACTTTCTTTCATCGAATAGTTTGGCTTCTCTAGCGCGCTCGTTGTAAGTTCGCCAGAAAATGGCGATATTCTCGCTCGCAACAGCTGTCCCGCCAAAGCAGTACCGAGTGCCCACATTCAAACTGCAATTTAACGAAGAACTGCGCCCAGATCTTATCAACGGACTTGAGTCGGTAAGTTCGGTCATTGAGTCGAATATCACCATCCTCTCTGTAATCAAAACGCCCATAGACACTATTTAAAATCACATGATTGTTTCTGAACAAGCGGATCATTAAAGCCAAGCAATAAAGGCTGACAACAAGTGGAATAGAAGACAGGACGATGAAAAACAAAAGGCACCCGAAAACAGTGCCCTTTGCGAATAATGCGGAATATGAAGGGTTAAGTTGGAGCTTAACGAACCTTGCTGAGGTTGTGTGCGACAATTTTATCAACCATTGATGCATGGCCTAGGTTTTCACTGCGTCCGTGTCCCATCACCCAAGTAAACAAATCTGGGTCATCACACTCTAATAGAGAAACAAACTCGCGCTGTTCCTGCTCTTGCAATGAATCAAAACACTCTTCGAAAAATGGCATGATGACTACATCAAGTTCTAACATGCCGCGACGGCAACCCCATTTAATTCGTGCTTTCTGCTCTGCAGTGTACATTGGCTATCCTCACCTATAATTTTTCTTTCTCGGAGTGTAACAAGTCATACGCCCTGTAACTACTATGTGAGTCACAGTCCCTATCTAAGCTCACAAAAAAACCTAGGCTGACAAAGAAACAGAACCGGATTAACATAGAGCCAAATAAAATTCTTAGGAAAGATAAAATGGATTGGAAAAACACATTTCAGCCACTCGCTCACACGCAAAATGAATCGCTTCCAGAACTGATGATGACACACGTGTCAGACTGGAGTGCAATTACCATGATAGGCGATGACAAAAAGTCGTACCTACAGGGTCAAGTAACGTGCGATGTCGTCACTCTTCCTAATGATGAATCCACATTAGGCGCGCACTGTGATGCAAAAGGAAAGGTATGGAGTATCTTTCGTTTGTTCCACCACAACGGTGGCTACGCACTCATGCAACCTAAATCAGCGATTGAAGTCGAGCTCGTTGAAATCAAGAAGTACGCGGTGTTCTCTAAGGTCGATATCGAGCAAACGTCTGACGTTGTTATCGGTGTGATGGGTTCGTCAGCTAATCAATACATTGATTCTATTTCAGAAAGCCAAGGTAATGTGCGTGCTATCTCTGGTGGTACAGCGGTTCAAGTTGCAGATAACCGCTGGGCTCTACTTGTGACAGAAGAAGCCGCTGAAGCCTTGGTATCAAACAGCGCTGCGGAGAAAGTATCAGAAACACTTTGGCAATATCATGAAATTCTTGATGCTCAGCCTAACCTATCGAAAGCAGAGCAAAACGAGCACATCCCTCAAGCGCTTAACCTGCAAGCGATTGGCGGTATCAGCTTTTCAAAAGGCTGTTACACAGGTCAAGAAACGGTTGCTCGTGCTAAGTACCGTGGCATGAACAAGCGTGAGATGCGCATTGTGTCGGGCACAACTGCGGACGTGCTGTCGTTAGAAAACCCTATTGAACTGGAACGTAGTGTGGGTGAGAACTGGCGTGGCGCAGGCCGACTATTAAACGTCTATCAATTTGCTGATAACCGAGCGATTGGTTTGATGGTACTGCCAAACAACCTTGATGACGATGTTCAGCTGCGACTGACCGCGCAGCCTGATCAAACATGGAATATCCTGCCACTGCCGTACAGCCTTGACGACGAGTAACCACGTGGAAACGCAGATTACACAATGGCTGGATCAACAGCAGGTGAATTATCGCCTGCTGATGCAAAGCAAGCCAACCACCAGCATTGAAGAAACTGCACAAGAGCGAGGCATCGACGCCTCTCAAATGGTGAAGTGCATCCTGCTCAAGGATATGGGCAACCAGTATGCGTTAGCCTGTACTGCTGGCGATCGCTCTGTCGACCCCAAGAAAGTACGCTCGGTACTGAATTGCCGTCGAATGACCTGCGTGTCGCTCGCTGATGTTGAAGCGATCACCGGTTTTAAAGTGGGTTGTGTTGGTCCGCTCGCTCTCAAGAGACACATGCCGATCATTTTTGATCCTTCCATTCAAAACAACTCGACCGTAACCATTAGCTCCGGCGACCGAATGGCTGGCGTTGCGCTGGATCTCAATGATCTTATGGCGCTATGTGCACCGACCGTCGCGGACATCAGTCGATGATCGTTTAGATCATGCTTCGCAAACTTCATTTTAATATTTCATTGAGTACATTTTTAGTGTGAACCTCGTCATAAGAAGAACACACCATTAATAAATAGTTACTCAAAATAAAAGCATAAGTAGTCACAAAGTTAAATTTGCGTTATTGTAAATTTACTGACTAGCTATTAAGCAAATCAGTGCAAGTGAATCCACTGAGTAACATCAGTATCCACTTTTGTGTAATGCATCTGTGACTATTCGCCCGTTTTAGACGGGCTTTTTTTTGTCCGAAATTTACAATTTGATTACACAAACAAAAAAATCCCGCCTATTCTTATACTTGTAACATTATCACTGCTTAATACTGAACAGAAAAGTTCACGGCAGTTCACTACTCAGTATTATTTTGGGGAGGAGCTCACGTAAAAATAGATATTTACTGAAGAAAGTGCTTAGAACAGCACAAATATCTAATTAACGTCAACGCTACTGCATATAACTCCATGCTTATCACAATTATTATCTCGGAGTTTTTCTATAATATGCAGGCTAGGTAAATATAAGGATAATTAAGAATGAGACTGTTTAAGCGCTATACACCGAGTATGATTGCTAAACATGTAAGTCGACTTTTCAAAGGACGAATCTACATTTACGGCGTAGGAAAATTTGAGTTTGATAACGGTAAGCTAGTGCTACCAGACCGAGCAGAAAAACGTCACTTTCAAACAGTGAAAGAAATAAATAGTGAAATCATGAAACTGCGCTGCGCGTACGCATGACCTGATTATCTACAGAATTAAAAACAAAAAGGGTTGGCATTATGCCAACCCTTTTTTCGTACCAATTTTCGTATCAATGATGATTCGATATACCACCAGAACACTATGTCATTATCGATGAGTCACTGGACGCTTAGCTAAGTCAGGAAGATTGCCAGACAAACCCAGTGCGCGCTTCATGATCTCATCTTTCGCACCCGGTAATTGGCCCGCAAGCTTCATACCAATGCCACGAATCAGCTTCTTAGCTGGGTTATCGCCTTCAAACAGATCTTTAAAGCCCTGCATTGAAGCAATCATTTTCGCCGCCTCTGCTTTTCTCCAGCGCTCGTAGCCGCGAAGATTACGCTTGGTGCCAATGTCTTCACCCGCAGACCATAGCTTTAACAGCTCTTGCGCTAGGCTTGCTGCGTCTAATAGGCCAAGGTTCACGCCCTGCCCTGCTAATGGGTGAATGGTATGAGCAGCATCACCAACCAAAGCCACACGCTCTACCGCAAAGTCACGCGCATAACGCATGCGCAGTGGGAAGGCAAAACGGTCACCAACCACTTCGCACAATCCAAGCTTCGAGTCGAACTCTGCCGTTAGCTGCTTATTAAAATCAACATCCGACATGGATACCAGCTTCTCGGCACGATTTGGTTCCGTAGACCAAACAATCGAGCTCATGTTGCTTGGTTGCATTGGTAGGAATGCCAATGGGCCTTGAGGCGTGAAGATTTGACGAGCAACGCTGTGGTGCGGCTCTGTGGTTTTGATGTTCGCGACAATCGCACTGTGTCCGTAATCCCAATGTGTTAATGGGATATCTTGCTGCTTACGAACCCAAGAGTTTGCGCCGTCTGCTCCAACAACTAACTTAGCTGTCAGTGCTTGACCATTGTCCAATGTTAACCAAGCTTCACTTTCACCAATCGCCATCGTTTTACACGTTGCGGGCATATACAGGCTGACATTGTCTTGTTTCTTAACCTGATCAAGCAGCGCTAATTGAATCACACGGTTTTCAACGATATGACCAAGATTAGGCTGAGCCAAGCGTGTCGAGTCAAACTCAATACGAGCGAAACTGTCTTGTTCCCACACTTCCATCGCTTGATACGGTGCAGCGCGTCTTTGTTCGATACCTTGCCATGCACCTAGGTTACGAAGAATCACTTCACTAGAACGACTCAACGCGGATACACGCACATCAGGCAGCTCACTCAGCCCTTCACTAGGCGCTCTGCCTTCAATGACAGCGATTCTTAGGTCACTGTCTTTTAGGGCAGCAGCAAGCGCTAGACCAACCATGCCACCACCAACAATCGCGATATCAACACTTTGCATCATTATTTATTACCTTATCTTTCTACTAGGCCAAGCGTATGACGCAAAAGTGGACCTTTAAGTGGTGGAAGGTTATCTATTACGGCTAACCCAAGATTACGCCCAATGCGAGCGGTCATATAATCGTTTGAGAACAGGTGAACTAGGCTTGAAGTCAACGTGATCGTTGCGTCTCGGTCTTGTTCTCTACGTTTTCTAAAGTTAACAAGACCATTGTAACGCCCAACATCATCGAGTTGAGTACACAACTCTTCCGCCAAGGAAGCCACATCACGAATGCCTAGGTTAAAGCCTTGTCCCGCAATTGGGTGAAGCGTTTGAGCGGCATTACCAATAATCGCAAATCGATGAGAGATATTTTGCTGTCGGTGACGAAGAATCAGAGGGTAACTCGCGCGCTTGCCGACCTTCTCTAATCGGCCAAGTCGCCAGCCAAAGTCATTCTGCAATTGCTCAAGAAATTCATTGTCGTTTAGCGTCATCACTTTTTGTGCTTGCTCTGGTGTTAAACACCAAACCAGCGATAAACGGTTGTCACTCATCGGTAATAGAGCAACTGGCCCATGATGGGTAAAACGCTCAAATGCGCGACCTTGGTGAGGTTCACTCGCCAAAATATTGGCAATCACAGCGACTTGCTCAAAGTCGTGCTCACTCAATGAGATATTGAGCTGTTGGCAACAGGTTGAGATTGCACCGTCAGCAGCAACCAGTAACTTAGTGGTTACTGTTTGCCCACTTGTCAGTTCAATCGTCGTCAACGCTTCTTCACGTTCAACTTTACTAACGGACTCAGGACAAAGCATGGTAATTGCCGCTTCTGATTCAAGTTTCTGCTGATAGATTCGACCCACATCTGCTAACTCGACCACGTAGCCAAGCGCATCTACAGCAAGCTCTTCACTGTAGATGTCTGTCATTCCGGCATGCCCGCGATCCGAAACATGGATATCTTTAATCGGGGTCGCGACCGGAGCGATAGATTGCCATAAGCGCAAAGAATCCAGGATCTGCACCGTGCCATAGGACAAAGCAATCGAACGAGAATCAAACCCAGGGTGAGCTTGATGATCAACCTGATAAGGCTCCACTACCGCAATCGACAGTGAACCTTGGCTTAGGTGATTCAAAGCAAGGGCTAAGGTTGCCCCTGCCATTGCGCCACCAGCAATTACAACATCATACTGAGCCATCATAACCTCAAACCGGCCAACGAATTAATGAATGGTAGGCGCCGCATCTTCAGATGGGCGAGCACCAAATTCAGCATGAATCGTTAGTGCACACGCTTTTACGTGCTCAATAACGTGCTCTAAAAGCTGCGCTTGCTCTTCCAGATCATCTTCTTCGTCAATGCCTAGCTTAGCCATCTCTTCTAGATCAGCTAATGCTTCTTTTGTACTGTCAGACGCTTTGTTCAATTGAGCGCCAACCAAGCCTAAGCCAGAAATAAAGTGGTTAATCCAATCAGACACACCGTCAGCAAGATCAAACAGGCTTGCGCTTGCGTCTTCGTCAGGCAGCAACATAGACAATTCCATACCCGAACCTGTGATTTCACTGGTCGTTACTTTCAGTGTCGCTTCCGCTAGCGTTAATGCGCGATCTGGCCAACCCATGCCTTCATTGGTGTAATCGAAGATCAGTGGTTGCCAGCTTTTATCTGCAAGGCTTAAGCCTCCGCTTAACATACCCGTTAATAAACCGTGCATCTCAGCAGGGGTTACGGCTAGACTTGCCGATTGAAGTTCAGTCGCAACCGTTAGGTAGTCAGGTAAAGTAGTTTCGCTCATCAGATAGCTCGCTCAGTTATTCTTTATATCGATAGTATAATCGTACCACTTCACCCCAATTCTGGTAAGCATCGATCCCCAGCAATTGAAGGATGACTGACTACCAATTGTTCAATTTGCTGAATTACTGTGTGCTCAAGCTCTCATTTACAAACAGTCACTCTGAAAAGCTTGAATCTTAATAGCGGTTTACCTATAGTTTCTCCCTCAGAGGAGATTGCTTCCTCATCGGTACTTGCACTTTTTCTTTCTCAAAAAATGGCGAAGGGCAACAGCCTTAAAATAGCGCGTTAAAGAGTTCATCCATCATGAGTAATCAAGCGGTAGACGTTGAAATATTAGGAAAACTGACTCGAGTGAATTGTCCACCAGGGCAAGAAGAGTCATTGATTGCAGCGGCGGCCGATCTTGATAATCGATTGAAAGAGATGGCTGAACGTACTAAGGTAACCAATGAAGTGAAGCTGCTGACTATCGCAGCTCTGAATATTTGCTACGAATTACAAACCAAGAAGTTTGAAGCAAATGATGAACAAAACGCACTGACCGAGCGAATGGAACAGCTCACGACATCACTTTCAGATGTCCTCAGTAAAGTTAAGCACGGACAGCAATAGCGTACACAAAATTTACCCTGGAGTGTTTGTCAGAGGATTCACGTCCCCGAGCCGATAAGCAATCCCTAAGGGTTAGTACTTGAGTGCTATTGAGCATGCTCGGCCCGACCGAGAAGCCTACGGTAATCATTGCTGATCCGCCTTGAACTCGCTGGTTCAAGGGCCATCTATTCTCAACGGCACTTTGGGGTATCCCTTCTTATGAAGACGCTCACACGCAGCGAATTTCGCAAACAGATCCGTATCAAACGCAATGCCTTATCTGGCGACCAACAAACTCAATCCGGTATCGACTTAGTTAAGCAGTGCATGCAGCTTGATGAAATTCAGTCTGCTCAGCATATTGCCCTCTATATCTCTATCGATGGCGAACTCGATACTCAGCCTTTAATCGAATGGTTATGGGCGCAAGGTAAGCAAACTTATTTACCAGTATTGCACCCCTTCTCTGCCGGGCACCTGCTGTTTTTACACTACTCGCCAACCACACCGACGGTCTTGAATAAGTACGGTATTGTCGAACCTCAGCTCAATCAAATGCTGGTTAAACCTTGTCAGCAACTCGACCTTATTCTTACGCCCCTTGTCGGCTTTGACTCCCATGGCCATCGTTTAGGTATGGGCGGCGGATATTACGATCGCACCTTGGCAAAGTGGTTCGAGACGGGCGAAGGTGCAGCTCCTATTGGTTTGGCTCATGATTGCCAACATGTTGATACGCTACCGATTGAAGAATGGGACATTCCGTTACCTAAAATCGTGACTCCGAGTAAAACTTGGCAATGGGAAAACAACCATTAAAGCGCTATAATCGCGCCGCAAACGTTAACCTCGATATATAAACGTTAACTTCAATACGCGAACGATTAATTCAAAGCGCAAGACCTTATTCAGGAGAATGGCATGACTCAAGATGAAATGAAAAAAGCAGCTGGCTGGGCAGCACTTCAATATGTTGAAGAAGGCAGCATTGTAGGTGTAGGTACTGGCTCTACAGTAAATCACTTCATCGACGCACTAGGCACAATGAAAGACAAAATCAAAGGTGCGGTTTCAAGCTCTGTTGCTTCAACGCAGCGACTAGAAGAGCTAGAGATCAAAGTGTATGAGTGTAACGATGTCGCTAAGCTAGACATCTATGTTGATGGCGCAGATGAAATCAACCCAACTCGCGATATGATCAAAGGCGGCGGCGCTGCTTTGACTCGTGAAAAAATCGTAGCGGCTATCTCTGATAAGTTTGTGTGTATTGTTGACGGTACTAAAGCAGTTGATGTGTTGGGTAAATTCCCACTGCCTGTTGAAGTAATCCCAATGGCACGTTCATACGTGGCACGTGAGTTGGTTAAGCTTGGTGGTGACCCAGTTTACCGCGAAGGCTGCACAACCGATAACGGCAACGTGATCCTAGATGTGTACGGCATGGCGATCGAAAACCCGAAACAACTAGAAGATATCATCAATGGTATAGCTGGTGTGGTGACGGTTGGTCTGTTCGCTCACCGTGGTGCTGATGTGGTTATCACCGGCACGCCTGAAGGTGCAAAAATCGAAGAATAAATCATAGAAGATTGAGTTTTTCTGTTACTTCATTACATACGGTGCCCTAGGGCGCCGTTTTTTTTGCTTTATTGCTGTAAAATTATGTCTTATTCCGTAATTTTCTTACCCAAAACATTTTTTTTTTGTTACTTTATTGTTCAGAAGACGCACAGGGAAAACGTTTGTCTCCTAACAAAGTGGTGAATTTGTTCCCCTTTCAGCCATTTTGTAGCACGTGCGCCGCATTTGCCCAACCTTTCCATTTTAAGGACGAGAACAATGGCCAAAGTTTCACTGGAAAAAGAAAAAATTAAAATTCTACTTCTAGAAGGTCTTCACCCTTCTTCTGTAGAAGTACTGCAAGCCGCTGGTTACACAAACATTGAGTACCACAAAGGCTCGCTACCGGAAGATGAACTTCTTGAAGCAGTAAAAGATGCTCATTTCATTGGTATTCGTTCTCGCACTAATATCTCCCAAGAAGTTATTGATGCAGCTGAAAAGCTGGTTGCCGTCGGTTGTTTCTGTATTGGTACTAACCAAGTCAACCTTCAAGCAGCAGCAAAACGCGGTATCCCTGTGTTCAACGCACCGTTCTCAAACACTCGAAGCGTTGCTGAGCTCGTTCTTGGTCAGGTTCTATTGCTACTACGTGGCATTCCAGAAAAGAACGCGCTTGCACACCGTGGCATCTGGAAAAAGAGTGCCGACAACTCTTACGAAGCCCGTGGTAAGCGTTTAGGTATTATTGGCTACGGTCACATCGGTACTCAACTGGGTATTATTGCTGAAAACCTTGGCATGCGTGTTTACTTCTACGACATTGAAAACAAACTGTCTCTGGGTAACGCAACGCAAGTTCATACCATGACGGAATTACTGAACAAGTGTGACGTAATCTCTTTGCATGTACCTGAAACCAACGAAACAAAAGACATGATGGGTAAAGAAGAGTTCGAGCGCATGAAGCCTGGTTCTATCTTTATCAACGCAGCTCGTGGCACGGTAGTCGATATTCCTGCTCTGTGTGGCGCTCTGGAGTCTGGACACCTTGCAGGTGCGGCTATTGATGTTTTCCCAACAGAACCAAAAACCAATGCAGACCCGTTTGAGTCTCCATTAATGCAGTTCGATAACGTGATCCTAACGCCTCACGTGGGTGGTTCAACTCAAGAAGCACAAGAGAACATTGGTGTTGAAGTTGCTGGTAAGCTAGCGAAATACTCTGATAACGGCTCTACGCTATCAAGTGTTAACTTCCCTGAGGTATCACTACCACTGCATACTGGAACGTCTCGTTTATTACACATTCACGAAAACCGCCCAGGCATCCTAACTCAGATCAACACCATCTTCGCTGAGGAAGGGATCAACATCGCGGGTCAATACCTACAGACTGCGGCTGATATGGGTTATGTCGTTATCGATGTAGAAGCCGATCGCTCTGAAGAAGCACTGCTTAAACTGAAAGAGATCGAAGGCACAATCCGTGCTCGTCTTCTTCACTAATCATCGCACTCAAAATGCATAAAAAAGGCTCTCATCATGAGAGCCTTTTTAGCATTTGGCCTATCGTAGGTAATTAGGTCGTCATGATCCAAAACCTTCTATAGCACTGTCATTACTCTTCGATCTGGTAGATCACATTCACGCGATCACGAATGGTGATCGTTGAGTCTTCATAAGAGTTCGATTCTGTTCTTGCATCCATCGCCATTGAACGCATGAGTACTGGCTGAGAAGATTGGGCGTTGTAATCCACGCGCCATACATCACCTAACTCGCGCTCAAAACCACTCGCCAATGATTTAGCTTTTGATGTCGCATCTTTAATGGCTTCTAAGCGCGCTTGCTCTTGATACTTAGCTTGGTCGCGAACTTGCAGTTGGATGTTGTCGATCTGATTAATGCCTTCTCCAATCGCAATATCCATGTACTCATTAAGATTAGCTAGCTCAGTCACTTGAACGGTCACATTACGTGAGGCGCGGTAGCCAACCAGTTCCGGTTTGCCATCTTTCGGGTAATGATATTGAGGAGATAAATACAGGTTAGAGCTGTGTACACTCGCCTCATCAACACCAGCTTGATGTAGCTTGTTTAGAAAGCCTGTCACGACTTTATCAACGGTATTTTTAGCCTGTTCAGCAGTCATCGTCGATTCCACGACTCTCACAGAGAATGTCGCCATATCAGGTGTAGCGATCACTTCACCATAGCCTGTCGTTGAAATATGAGGAAAGGATGGAGAGTCAGCCAATGATGGAAAACTCACAGCACTCAACGCCGCAGTAAGAGTAAGAGACGTTGCTAACATCTTTGGTACAAGCTTCATTAGGTATGACCTATGCTAAACAAATGTCCTTTTATCATAGAGCAATTTGTCACATAACCAATCCCGCTACAGGACTTCTAACAGAACTTTGACGCTGCAAAAACCAACAGCTTACTGAGGTAAGTGGTTGTGGGCATAATTTAATATCGCTTGAGATACCTCTTTTAATACTCCGCTCTCAAGCTGCCAATGGTGCCAATAGATGCGATAAGAGAGCAGAAAGCCAGGGGTAATATCAATCAGAGCACCAGACTCGAGCTCATCGATAATCTGTAATCGGGGGATCAAGCAATAGGCTACACCCGATAATGCCAAGCGCACAAATGCTTCTGAACTGCCGACTGTATGATTGATCACACTGTCTCTCGGGACGTTAAAATGATCATGCAGAAACTTCTTATGCAGATCATCGTATTGATCATAGGAAACCGCAGGTGCTTTGCTTAAGGTGGCGTAGTTTACGCCCTCTGCAAAGTAACGCTGATGAAAGTCAGGGCTAGCCACGCACACATAATCCATCCTACCTAGATAGTCAGCACTGCAGCCAGGAATCGCTTGAGACTCCAAACTGATTGCACCGGCCACCTCGCCACTTTTAATCTTTTCAATGGTTCTCGACTCACCATGAATCGCGAGGTTCAACTCGACTTGGCGAGACTTAATCACATCCGACAAAGCTGGTAGCAACCATGTCGCCAAACTATCAGCGTTGGTGGCTATGGATATCGATAATGGTTGATTACCCTCTTCATTCATCAACTCAGGCACAAGCTCGTGCTCTAACAAACGAACACGGCGATATAAGCCCAGTAGTTTTTTACCCGCAGGCGTTGGCCTAGGCGGGCTTTCTCTCACCAAGGCTGGCTGAGCCAACCACTTTTCCAGCTGTTTGATGCGTTGAGATACCGCCGACTGGGAGATATATAACTGCTCAGCAGCCCTTTCGAAGCTACGTTGTTTTACTACAGCATCCAGTGCTTCAATCCATTTATAATCCAATCCGCGCATCAATTTGCTTCCTTTTTAAGCTAACTCATCACCACATTAGCAACTCTAATAATGGATTAAAATCATTAATTATACTTATTTAAAGGGTCGGGGTATCTTCGCCATATAGCACGTAAATATCGTTAAATAAGTGGAGGTTAAAATGAGTTTTTGGTTTTTATTACAAGGTTTTGGTCTAGGGGCAAGTATGATTATCCCTATTGGCGCTCAGAATGCGTACGTCCTAAATCAAGGGATAAAACGCAATCATCATTTAACGACAGCAACGATTTGTAGCCTGCTCGATACTCTGTTTATCTCATTAGGCATTTTTGGCGGCGGAGCGATCTTGTCGCAAAATGAATTACTGCTTACCTCAGTGACACTAGGTGGCATCGCTTTTCTGACTGTGTATGGTTTGCTCTCACTACGCAGTGCATTCAAAGTGCGCACCAGTGATGAGTCGAAAGGTGAGATATTAGCGCGTGGCAAGCGCACCGTTATTTTAGGGGCATTGGCAGTAACAGTATTAAACCCACATCTCTATTTGGATACCGTGGTAATTCTTGGATCCATTGGTGGGCAATTTGAAGGCAACGACAGAATTGCATTTGCTATGGGGACTATATTGGCTTCGTTCGTCTGGTTCTATTCTTTGTCATTAGGCGCTGCAAAACTAGGCCCGACGCTATCTAAACCTAAGGTTAAGAAAGGCATTGATATCGCAGTCGCAACCATGATGTTCGCCATAGCAACGGTGCTTACCGATGGACTTATTGAGCAATACTGGTAAATCTATTTAGCTTCATGAAACCAACAAAAAAGGCGGATAACCTAAGTTATCCGCCTTTCCTTATAAAAGCTTATAGTTATAAAAACTAACTAGGAATTAAGCTTCTACTTTATTCATGTGTACATCCATTTGCGGGAATGGAATTTCGATACCCTCGTTATCCAAGCCTTCTTTGATTGCTTGCATCAGGTCGAAATAAACATTCCAGTAGTCAGCAGTGCTAACCCATGGACGAACAACGAAGTTAACTGAAGAATCAGCAAGCGTATGAACACCAACTTGAACGCCAGGTTCTTTCAGTACACGCTCATCAGATTCACAGATCTTAGTCAGTAGCGCTTTTGTCTTCTGAAGATCAGCGTTGTAAGAAACACCAATCATTAGATCAATACGGCGCGTCGCATGACGAGAATAGTTTGTGATTGGGCTGCCGATAACGCTACCGTTAGGTACTACAACCATTTTGTTGTCTGGCGTTGTTAGAACCGTTTGGAAGATTTGAATAGAATCAACTGAACCTGCCACACCACCAATTTCCACATAGTCACCAGACTTAAATGGACGGAATGCAACGATAAGTACACCAGCAGCAAAGTTAGATAGTGAGCCTTGTAGTGCAAGACCAACGGCTAAACCAGCCGCACCAATAACAGCAACTACAGATGCCGTTTGAACACCTAAACGACCAAGTGCAGCAATTAAAACAATCACAAACAACAAGTAACGAACTAAACCATGGACGAACTCCACAACTGCTCGGTCCATTTTCTTCTTCTGAAGAACCTTAGACACGCTATTCGCTACTGCTTTAACAATAAGGTTACCAATAAATAGAATTATCAGTGCTGAAATGATATTTACGCCATATTGGATAAATAAATCTGAATTATTTGTTAACCACTGCTCTGCTTGAGACAAACCATCCACAAGTGGAGTCTCAATCACTGTCGAACTATCAGCCATAATGTGCATCCTCTATATAATATGCTATGGGCTAAACTGCCTTAAGCCTCATTTACTCTGCAATATAATAAACAGTGTAATTACCGTTAAGTCATTGTGTTAAAAGTAAATTAAAGCCAAGTCCTTTTTATAAACTGAACCAAGTTCAGTTTTTCGGCACGATATCCTATCTTTGACAGATTGCAAAGTCATATTTATGTAAGCTTTTGAATTATTAAAACTTACCGATAAACACAAATACCGATAACTAAAAGACTACGAAATTTATTCACCGCACGCTAGGTTTTTCACATATTTAGTACAAGTTTTTATCAGATATAAAAAAACCCGCTCAATGAGCGGGTTTTTAAAACTTAAAGAGTACTTAATTCAAAGAATTATAGTACGTCTACAGCGTTAAGGTCAGCAAATGCTTTCTCTAGACGAGCAACCATTGAAGCTTGACCAGCACGTAGCCATACGCGTGGATCGTAGTACTTCTTGTTTGGAGCAGCTTCGCCAGTTGGGTTGCCGATTTGACCTTGTAGGAAATCGAAGTTGTCAGCAGAGTACTGACGGATACCGTCCCAAGTTGCCCACTGTGTATCAGTATCGATGTTCATTTTGATAACACCGTAGCCGATAGACTCTTGGATTTCTGCTTCAGAAGAACCAGAACCACCGTGGAATACGAAGTTTAGAGCGTTAGGTGCGATACCGAACTTCTCTGCACAGTATGCTTGAGAGTCACGTAGGATAGTTGGAGTAAGTACAACGTTACCAGCTTGGTAAACACCGTGTACGTTACCGAAAGATGCAGCGATAGTGAAACGTGGGCTAACAGCCATTAGTTTCTCGTAAGCGTATGCTACGTCTTCTGGAGAAGTGTAAAGCTCAGATGCGTCCATATCAGAGTTATCAACGCCGTCTTCTTCACCACCAGTACAACCAAGTTCGATCTCGATTGTCATGTTCATTTTAGCCATGCGCTCTAGGTACTTAGCACATGTTTCGATGTTCTCTTCTAGAGACTCTTCAGAAAGGTCTAGCATGTGAGAAGAGAATAGAGGCTTACCAGTTTGTGCGAAGAACTCTTCACCAGCGTCTAGTAGACCGTCGATCCATGGAAGAAGTTTCTTAGCAGCGTGGTCAGTGTGCAGGATAACTGGAACACCGTAAGCTTCAGCTACAGCGTGTACGTATTTTGCACCAGCTACAGCGCCAAGAACTTGTGCGCCTTGACCTTCAAGTTTAACGCCTTTACCTGCGAAGAATGCAGCGCCGCCGTTAGAGAACTGAACAACTACTGGAGCTTTAACTTTAGCAGCTGCTTCTAGTACTGCGTTTACAGAGTCAGTACCAACAACGTTTACAGCAGGAAGAGCAAATTTGTTTTCTTTTGCTACTTCAAATACTTTCTGTACGTCATCGCCAGAAATCACACCAGGTTTTACAAAATCGAAGATCTTAGACATGGAAATAGTCCTATTTATTCTATCGTTTTAAGATTAAAAAACTTAAGTTTAAAAACTTGCAATCGTTTGCTCACAACTTATGCCATTCTAGCAAAAAAGTGTGATATGCAGCAAACGTTAAAAGGCGAGATTCACATCTCGCCTTTCTAAATCAATTATGCTTTAGCACGCTCTTCAAGCATTGCTACTGCAGGAAGTACTTTACCTTCAACGAATTCAAGGAAAGCGCCACCGCCAGTAGAGATGTAAGAAACGTCAGCTTTGATACCGAACTTATCGATAGCTGCTAGCGTGTCACCACCACCTGCTACAGAGAAACCTGCAGACTCAGCGATTGCTTTAGAGATACCAGCTGTACCCGCTTCGAAGTTCTTGAATTCGAATACGCCTACAGGGCCGTTCCAAAGGATTGTTTTCGCGTTGCCGATGATTTCAGCTAGTGCCGCAGTTGAATCTGGACCAAGGTCGAAGATCATGTCGTCGTCTTGAACTTCAGAAACGTGCTTGATTTCAGCTTCTGCGTTTTCGTCGAATGCTTTAGCACATGCAACGTCAGTTGCTACTGGGATAGCACACTCTTTCATTAGCTTTTGAGCCGTTTCAACTAGGTCAGCTTCGTATAGAGACTTACCTACGTTGTGGCCTTCAGCAGCGATGAATGTGTTCGCGATACCACCACCAACAACAAGCTGGTCAGCGATTTTAGATAGAGACTCAAGAACTGTTAGCTTAGTCGATACTTTAGAACCACCAACGATAGCAACTAGCGGACGCTCTGGGTTGTCCATTGCTTTGCCAAGCGCTTCAAGCTCAGCAGCAAGAAGAGGACCAGCACATGCTACAGGAGCGTGAGTACCAACACCGTGAGTAGATGCTTGTGCACGGTGAGCTGTACCGAATGCGTCCATCACGAAGATGTCACATAGCGCAGCGTACTGCTTAGAAAGTGCTTCTTCGTTCTTCTTCTCACCTTCGTTGAAACGAACGTTTTCAAGAACAACTAGCTCACCAGCGTTTAGCTCTAGGCCGTTTAGGTAATCTTTAGCTAGTTTAACTTCGCAATCTAGTGCGTCGTTTAGGTAGTTAACTACAGGAGCTAGAGAGAACTCTTCGTTGTATTCGCCTTCAGTAGGACGACCAAGGTGAGAAGTAACCATTACTTTTGCACCAGCTTCTAGGCAAAGCTTGATAGTTGGTAGAGATGCTAGGATACGTGCATCTGAAGTTACTTTACCGTCTTTTACTGGTACGTTTAGGTCAGCACGGATAAATACGCGTTTACCTGCAAGTTCCAGGTCAGTCATCTTGATCACAGACATGATTTGTCCTCTCAAATTTAAATAAAAATAAAGTTTTGGAAACTCAGCAACCCTGCTAAGCCTATAAATTATTCAACTGGTAATTCTTTCACTACTAATAATATGTGGACTCTTAGTATTTATTTCAAGCTAAAAAATAAATAATCCGCACATTTGCTTCTAGGTCTTACTTCTTGCCTTCAGAAGCTTGCATTGCAAGAACCGTATCCAGCATTCGGTTCGCAAAGCCCCATTCATTATCACACCACACTAGCATTTTAACTAAGTGGCCGTTGCTCACTCGCGTTTGTGAACCATCAACGATTGCGCTATGGGGATCGTGATTAAAGTCGATGGAAACGAGCGGCGCTTCAGTATAGTCAACTATATTGTGTAATGTACACTGGGATGCATTAACAATGGTTTGATTTACGTCATTAACTTTCACATTTGCATTAATTGTGACACTTAAATCCATCGCTGTTACGTTTACCGTCGGCACACGCACAGATATAGCTTCAAATTTGTTGGAAAATTTCGGGAAGATTCTTTCAATACCTTTATGCAACTTGGTATCGACAGGAATGATCGATTGGCTTGCTGCTCGAGTACGACGCAAATCGCTGTGGTACGCATCGATAACTTGTTGATCATTCATTGAAGAGTGAATAGTCGTAATCGTACCGGACTCGATACCAAAGGCGTCATCAAGAACCTTAATGATAGGGACAATACAGTTGGTGGTGCACGAACCATTGGAAACGATTTGGTGGTCCGCTTCGATGGTATCGTGGTTCACACCATAGATAATGGTGTTATCGAGGTCATTGGCACCGGGGTGAGAAAACAGTACCTTTTTCGCCCCTGCAGCAATGTGCGCGAGGCCGTCATCTCGGCAACCATAAACACCGGTACAATCGAGAACGATATCCACCTCAAGGTCACGCCAAGGCAACAGCTCAATATCAGCAAGATGTAAGATACGAATGGTATCAAACTCACCCTTGTCTTCAGCACCAATGCCATGATGGACATAAATGTGCTCTTGATCGTTAGAGATTTTCTTACCGAAGCGGCCGTGACTGGTGTCGTACTGCAATAGGTGAGCCATAGCGTCAGGCTGAGCAAGCTCATTGACCGCTACTACTTTGATTTGTTGGCTTTTGCCACTTTCATAGACAGCGCGCAATACATTACGCCCTATTCGTCCAAATCCATTTATCGCGACTTTTAGCATAGTTCCGTACATCTAACCAAAATTTCGTGCAACAGATGATAACTGAATCCTACCCAAAAGGCATTACTTGAATAACTCAGCTTGTTCATGACAGATTGATCTGTTGCTTATAGAGATGAGTCTAGGAGAAACAAATCCCAGAGACAAAAAACCGAGCTCAGCGCTCGGTTTTTTTATTCATTTCATTGTTAGCACTAAGCTAGCAATCAATGATTAAGCAAGAAGCTCTTTCGCGGTGTTTACTACGTTTTCAGTAGTGAAACCGAACATCTTGAATAGCTCGCCTGCTGGTGCAGATTCGCCGAACGTTGTCATACCGATGATCTTGCCACCGAAACCAACGTACTTGTACCAGAAGTCAGCGATGCCAGCTTCTACTGCGATACGAGCAGTAACGTCAGATGGAAGTACAGACTCACGGTATTCAGCATCTTGCTTGTCGAACGCGTCAGTTGCAGGCATAGATACTACGCGTACTGCTTTACCTTCAGCGGTTAACTGTGCAGCAGCTTCAACAGCAAGCTCAACTTCAGAACCTGTTGCAATGATGATTAGCTCAGGCTTGCCTTCACAATCTTTCAGGATGTAACCACCCTTAGCGATGTTAGCTACTTGCTCAGCATTACGATCTTGTTGTGCAAGGTTTTGACGAGAGAAGATTAAAGATGAAGGACCATCTTTACGCTCAATAGCCAGTTTCCAAGCAACAGCAGACTCAACTTGGTCACATGGGCGCCATGTGCTCATGTTTGGCGTTAGACGTAGAGAAGCGATCTGTTCAACCGGTTGGTGAGTAGGACCATCTTCGCCTAAGCCGATAGAGTCGTGCGTGTAAACTTGGATGTTCTGAACTTTCATCAGAGCAGCCATACGCATTGCGTTACGCGCGTATTCCATGAACATTAGGAACGTTGCGCCGTATGGTACGAAACCACCGTGCAGAGCGATGCCGTTCATGATAGCCGTCATACCGAATTCACGTACACCGTAGTGGATGTAGTTACCAGAGAAGTCAGTTGCTTCAAGAGACTTAGAGCCAGACCACATAGTTAGGTTGGAAGGCGCTAGGTCAGCAGAGCCGCCCATGAATTCTGGAAGCATTTGACCAAACGCTTCTAGAGCATTTTGAGATGCTTTACGTGAAGCAATGTTTGCAGGGTTAGCTTGAAGATCAGCAATGATTGCGTTTGCTTTCTCTTCCCACTCAGCTGGAAGTTCACCGTTAGTACGACGTTTGAATTCTGCTGCTAGCTCTGGGTAAGCCGCTGCGTATGCGTCAAACTTAGCATTCCACGCCGCTTCTTTTGCTGCGCCCGCTTCTTTCGCATTCCACTCAGCTGCGATATCTGCTGGGATTTCGAAAGGACCGTGTTCCCAACCAAGTGCTGCTTTAGTTGCTGTAATTTCATCAGCACCTAGTGGAGCGCCATGGCAGTCGTGCGTACCAGCTTTGTTTGGAGAACCAAAACCGATGATAGTTTTAGTACAGATAAGCGTTGGACGAGGGTCTGCTTTAGCTGCTTCGATAGCTGCATTGATTGCTTCCGGATCGTGACCGTCTACTGCTGGGATTACGTGCCAGCCGTATGCTTCAAAACGCTTAGGAGTATCGTCAGAGAACCAACCTTCCACTTCACCATCGATAGAGATACCGTTGTCATCCCAGAAAGCAACTAGCTTACCAAGGCCTAGCGTACCAGCTAGTGAACATGCTTCGTGAGAGATACCTTCCATCAGACAGCCATCACCCATGAATGCATAAGTGTAGTGGTCTACGATGTCGTGGCCTTCTTTGTTGAACTGTGCAGCCAGTGCTTTCTCTGCCATTGCCATACCAACAGCGTTAGTGATGCCTTGACCTAGAGGACCCGTCGTTGTCTCGATACCAGGAGCGTAACCGTACTCTGGGTGACCAGGAGTCTTAGAGTGCAGTTGACGGAAGTTTTTCAGATCTTCAATTGAAAGCTCGTAGCCTGCAAGGTGAAGCAGAGAGTAAATCAACATTGAACCATGGCCGTTAGACAGGATAAAACGGTCGCGGTCAGCCCACTCTGGGTTTGCAGGGTTGTGGTTCAAGTGGCCACGCCAAAGAACTTCAGCGATGTCAGCCATACCCATAGGTGCGCCTGGGTGGCCTGAATTTGCTTGTTGAACACCGTCCATGCTAAGTGCGCGGATTGCATTGGCTAGATCTTTACGAGAAGGCATGTCTGCTCCTGGATACATAAGCGATTTAAAAAAGAGATAGTGCTAATGTTTTCATTTTAATTAGCGCGGGTATTCTCTCAAACGACTATTGCGACTGCAAACGTTTTACTGGCATTTTAACAGTCATTTTTCGCAATTTTCGAACATTTACATCACTTGGCAGTGGCTTATCTCAATCGATACGCAAACGATTAGTTATGACATATCATAAAAAAGAGCTTGTAATTCGACCGCTGGAATTTAGAATAGCCGTCTAGATGTAGAAACACCTACAAAATATACTGTATTTAATGGCGCGCTTCCTAGCTTGCGACGCCATAAACTATTTACACCAAAAACTAAAAGTGGAGCTCTCATGGCTAAGCACCTATTCACTTCTGAATCTGTTTCAGAAGGCCATCCAGATAAAATTGCAGACCAAATCTCTGATGCTGTTCTTGATGCCATCTTGGAACAAGATCCAAAAGCACGTGTTGCTTGTGAGACTTACGTTAAAACCGGCATGGTTATGGTTGGCGGTGAAGTAACAACGTCTGCATGGGTTGATATCGAAGAAATCACTCGTGAAACAGTACGTGAAATTGGTTACATTCATTCTGATATGGGCTTTGACGCTGACTCTTGTGCTGTTCTAAACACAATTGGTAAGCAGTCTCCAGACATCAACCAAGGTGTTGATAAAGAAGACCCTAAAGAGCAAGGCGCAGGCGACCAAGGCATCATGTTTGGTTACGCGACTAACGAAACACCAATCCTAATGCCGGCTCCAATTACTTACTCTCACCTTCTTGTTAAGAAGCAAGCTGAAGTACGTAAGAGCGGTAAACTTGACTTCCTTCGCCCTGATGCGAAATCTCAAGTTACGTTCCAATACGACCAAGGTAAAATCGTTGGTATCGACGCTGTTGTTCTTTCGACTCAACACTGCGACTCAGTAACAACACCGGATCTACGTGAAGCAGTAATGGAAGAGATCATCAAACCAGTACTTCCTGCTGAGTGGATCAACAAAGATACTAACTTCTTCATCAACCCAACAGGCCGTTTCGTAATCGGTGGCCCAATGGGTGACTGTGGTTTAACTGGTCGTAAGATCATCGTTGATACCTACGGCGGCGCAGCTCGTCACGGTGGCGGTGCATTCTCAGGTAAAGATCCATCAAAAGTTGACCGTTCTGCAGCTTACGCAGCACGTTACGTTGCGAAAAACATCGTTGCTGCTGGTATGGCTGACCGTTGTGAGATTCAACTGTCTTACGCTATCGGTGTTGCTGATCCAACATCTATCATGGTTGAAACGTTCGGTACTGAGAAAGTAGCACACGAAATCATCATTGAAGCTGTTCGTCAAAACTTCGACCTACGTCCATACGGCCTTCAAGAGATGCTGAACCTTCTTCAGCCTATCTACAAGCAAACTGCTGCATACGGTCACTTCGGTCGTGAAGAGTTCCCTTGGGAAGCGACTGACAAAGCAGCAATCCTTGCGGACTTCGCTGGCCTAAAATAATTTAGCCACTGCGATGTGTTCCTTTAAAGCCCTTACTGCTTAGTAAGGGCTTTATTTTTATGTACTTACCGAACTTTCACTCACAATACCCTTCCCTAACGCCCTTCTTTACCGTTAACCACTTAGTATAAAAAGCCGCTGATAATTTGTGTTTTCTAGCACTACTGACAATAGTTAAGGTAACTCCTAGGCGATCAAGCTCACATTTAACTTAAATTAATTCAGTCTGATAACGCTCGTTAAATGCACGCTAGAACAATAACTGGGATGACAAAGAGCAATTTAGCTCAACACCATAACTCTCACACAAGCCACATCGATGAGCCTTATGGAATTATAACTAGGACGTTATTTAACTAGGGGGATCTATGCCTCGTACCGCGCACCCATCCGAACTGAACGATAAAAAACACAAGGTCAGCGATAAGGATTACGCTCGCACCATTCCTTGCAACCAAATCAGTATTTCCGCACCCTTTCATTGGTTGTCGCTTGCTCTGCATGACTTAGTAAGAATGCCATTAATCAGCGCATTTTACGGATTGTGCTTTATGGGAGCGGCAATTGCGATTGTTCAACTTGTCCAATGGCAAGGAACACACTTAGTCGTGATGCCAAGCCTGATCGTGTACATGCTGATAGGGCCGTTTCTTGCCCTAGGCTTGTATGACGCAGCTTGGGAAAGAGAAAAAGGCCATAACGCCAGCCTACTGCACTCAATGAAAGCCATCACTCGCAACTCGACCCACCAATGGGCCTTTGCGATTGTGTTGATGGTTGCGATGATATTCTGGATGCGTATCGCTGCGTTATTGCACGCGCTCTACCCTTCAGTGCAAGGCGCACCATTGGCTGAGTTCGCTCCCTTCTTAATTACGGGTTCTGTGATTGGTTTTGTTATCGCAAGCCTCATATTTAGCATCTCAGCATTTTCAATTCCGTTAATGATGGAGAGACGCGTTGATGTGATGAGTGCGATTTTCACTAGCTTTAATGCCGTGAAATCGAACATCCCTGCAATGGTGGTTTGGGCGAGTATTATTTGTGCCGGTATTTTGGTGGGTTTTGCCACCTACGGCATCGGAATGATCGTCACCATGCCGCTACTTGGCTATGCTACATGGCACGCTTATCACGAGATCATTAAGAAAAAACATCACGTGTAAAGCATCGCTAGATCAACAAGCAATGTTATGATTAGGCCTTGGTTTAAACGCTGAGGCCTTTTATTTGGAGTTAACAACGTTTGTCTTACACCCCGCAACAACACCGAGCAAATAAGAAATTGGCCGAATGCCTAGCTATCGCAAATCAACATTTCTCTCGTGAATTTCCACACCCAACTATCACCTTCAAGTTAAGAGGCAAAGCGGCGGGAAAGGCCTACCTTCAGCTCAACGAAATTAAGCTCAACCACGTACTATTTTCTGAAAATGAAGATGCCTTCATCAACGAGGTTGTGCCACATGAACTCGCACACCTGATCACGCATCAGGTTTTCGGACGTGTTAGGCCTCACGGAAACGAGTGGAAATACGTGATGGAAAAAGTATTCAACGTGCCAGCCAGAACAACTCACAGCTTTGAAATCGCGTCAGTTCAAGGGAAAACCTTTGAATATCGATGTGAGTGCACCACTTACCCATTATCAATCAGACGACACAACAAAGTACTTCGGAATCAATCGACCTACCGCTGCCAATTGTGCCAGCAAACCTTAGCTTTCACGGGAACTCAACTAAGCTAGTGACAGGTTGATTTACTCGGTAGAACAAATCTAATAGAGAGATCTAACATTTGAGTGCTAGACTGATGTTTATCATACTTTTATCAGTCTTTTTCTATGCAAAAACTCACCTTCAAAGCATTTGGCCTACCTGTATCTTTTTACTTAACAATAGTATTTGGCCTACTGGTAACCCAAAGCGTTCTCGCCGCACCACCGAGCTCATTTTCCAAAGCAAAAAGAGAAGCGGTGAAGATTTACCTCGACCATCCGACTTCATTTTATTGCGGCTGTGACATTACATGGAAGGACAAAAAGAAAGGGATTCCCGACCTTGATGGCTGTGGCTATCAAGTCCGAAAACAACAAAAGCGGGCGAGTCGAATTGAGTGGGAACACGTGGTTCCAGCTTGGCAATTTGGCCACCAGCGTCAGTGTTGGCAAGATGGTGGGCGCAAGAACTGCACTCGCAATGACAAAATATTCAAATCCATGGAAGCCGACCTTCACAACCTAACTCCGGCCATTGGCGAGGTTAACGGTGATCGCTCCAACTACAACTTCAGTCAGTGGAATGGCATGGATGGTGTGAGCTATGGTCAGTGTGAAATGCAGGTCAACTTCAAGCAGCGTAAAGTTATGCCGCCAGACAGAGCAAAAGGCTCTATCGCGCGTACTTACCTTTACATGAGCCAAGAGTATGGTTTCAAACTATCTAAGCAACAAACCAACCTAATGATGGCGTGGAACAAGCAATTTCCTGTCGACAAGTGGGAATGTACTCGTGATGAGCGAATCTATGCCATCCAAGGTAATCACAACCCATTTGTTTACCCTGCTTGTAAATAACGTCGCTCGTACAATCAACATTCCTAACTATCTCAAACAAGAGTTTCAGAATTGCCCCTGAAACTCTTGCTCTACCCTTGTTTTTTCAACTAAAAGCATCCATGTTAGGCAGAGACAAAATACCCAAATGAACATATTTATAGGTTTACCAGCATGAGAATCCCTCGTATTCATCACCCAGAACGCATTCATCAGTTAGGTTCACTCGCTTTAGGCGAAGATGCCGCGGGTCATGTTGGTCGTGTCCTTCGCATGAAAGAAGGCCAAGAAGTCCTTCTATTTGATGGCAGTGGCGCTGAATTCCCTGCGACGATAGCCGAAGTATCAAAGAAAAATGTCACCGTTAATGTTTCTGAACGCATCGAACGCAGCAGCGAATCTCCGTTAGACTTACATTTAGGCCAAGTGATTTCACGTGGCGACAAAATGGAGTTCACGATTCAGAAATCGGTTGAGCTTGGTGTGAACACCATTACCCCTTTAATTTCAGAGCGCTGTGGCGTTAAGCTTGATACAAAACGCTTCGAGAAAAAACTCGCACAGTGGCAAAAGATTGCTATCGCGGCGTGTGAACAGTGTGGCCGCAATACGGTTCCAGTCATTCGCCCTATCATGCAACTTGAAGAGTGGTGTAGCGAACCGAGTGAAGCATTAAAGCTGAACTTACATCCTCGTGCAAAATACTCAATTAATACCCTTCCAGAACCTATCAGTAAGGTACGCCTATTGATCGGCCCTGAAGGTGGCTTGTCGGCTGAAGAAATCGGCATGACAGAACAATACAAATTTGAAGAGACGCTACTCGGCCCACGTGTACTTCGTACCGAAACAGCAGCTCTAACCGCAATTACTGCCTTACAAGTCCGTTTTGGCGATCTAGGCTAGGAGAAAAAAATGATCAAACTTGGCATCGTAATGGATCCAATTTCATCCATTAACATCAAAAAAGACTCTAGCTTTGCCATGATGCTTGAAGCTCAGCGTCGTGGTTACGAAATCCATTACATGGAAATGGATGATCTACATTTAGATCAAGGCGTAGCCATTGCTGACACTAAGGTTGTTGAACTAAAAGAAGATCCAAACGGTTGGTACGAGTTCAAATCAGAACAGACTATCGCGCTATCCGATTTAGATGCGGTACTAATGCGTAAAGATCCTCCGTTTGATACTGAGTACATCTACGCAACTTACATTCTTGAGCGTGCTGAAGAGAACGGCGCACTGATCGTCAACAAACCACAAAGCCTACGTGACTGTAACGAGAAGTTGTTCACGGCATGGTTCCCTGAACTGACACCGACCACCATCGTGACTCGTAAAGCTGAAAAAATTAAAGCGTTCCGAGAAGAACACGGCGACGTGATTCTAAAACCACTTGATGGCATGGGCGGCGCGTCTATCTTCCGTGTGAAAGAAGGCGATCCAAACGTATCAGTTATTATTGAAACCTTGACCAACCACGGTCAGAACTACGCAATGGCACAAACTTTTGTTCCAGACATCAGCAATGGTGATAAGCGTATTCTTGTGGTTGACGGTGAGCCAATGCCTTACTGTCTAGCGCGTATTCCTGCAAAAGGGGAAACTCGAGGTAACCTTGCTGCTGGCGGTACAGGTGAAGCTCGTCCTCTAAGTGAAACAGACTGGGCTATCGCAAGAGCAGTTGCTCCAGCACTGAAAGAGAAAGGCTTAATCTTTGTTGGGCTTGATGTTATCGGCGACAAGCTGACTGAAATTAACGTGACTAGCCCTACTTGTATCCGTGAAATTGAAGCCGCTTTTGATATTTCAGTTACAGGTAAATTAATGGATGCAATTGAGCGTCGCGTTAACGCTAAATAGCCTAAACTAAAGAAAGCCTTAGCTATTCGAAAACACAGAAATATCTAGGCAAAGAACAATGAGCGGCTTTACGCCGCTCTTTTTCCTTTACTGGGAACACACTGGCAGGAGGCTCTATGAATTTAACGAACCACTTTCTGGTTGCTATGCCCGGAATGAAAGACCCATACTTTCAAAATTCGGTGATTTACCTTTGTGAGCACAATGACGAAGGCGCGATGGGTTTGATGATCAACGCCCCTATTGATGTCACTGTCGGTAGCATGCTTAAGCAAGTTGAGGTTGATTCTGATCAGCCAAAACCCAACCAAGCAAGTCTTGATAAGCCTGTATTGAATGGTGGACCGGTCGCAGAAGACCGTGGGTTTATTTTGCACAAACCTAAAGGCAACTATCAATCCAGTATCAGCATGACGGATCAAATCTCAGTGACAACCTCAAAAGATATCTTGATGGTGTTGGGCACAGAAGATGAGCCGATGAATTATTTAGTCGCACTTGGGTATGCAGGATGGGAACCCGGACAACTGGAAACAGAACTGACCGAGAACTCATGGTTAACCGTTGAAGCCGATCCGAAGGTCATCTTCGATACACCGATTTCTGACCGCTGGAAAGTCGCTGTACAGATGTTAGGCATTAATGCAGCTCAGCTTTCAGCAGACGCTGGTCACGCCTAGCTCAAATCAACTAAGTAAAATAAACAGACACTCTCAAACACAGATAAATTTGGAAACCCCATGTCACGAACAATTATGGCATTTGACTACGGTACAAAAAGTATCGGTAGTGCGATAGGACAAGAAATCACGGGCACCGCAAGCCCTCTAAAAGCTTTTAAAGCCAAAGATGGCATCCCAAATTGGGACGATATCGAAAAGCAAATTAAGGAGTGGCAGCCGAATCTTATCGTGGTTGGTCTTCCTACCGATCTTCATGGTAAAGATCTAGCCGCGATTACACCAAGGGCGAAGAAGTTTGCCAATCGCCTAAAAGGGCGCTTTGGTGTCGATGTTGAACTACATGATGAAAGACTATCGACCACAGAAGCAAGAGCCGACCTTTTTGAAATGGGCGGCTATAAAGCGCTAAGCAAAGGCAATGTCGATAACCAGTCTGCAGTCGTCATTTTAGAGAGCTGGTTTGAAGCACAATATTCATAACGAAAATTAAGAGCTCAAAGATTAAACTCCTTTGTGATCCTATAATGATATTACGACGTAATGTCGAAGCAATTCATTATTAGGTAAGTGGGAGTTCACATGAAAATTTTTCTAGCAATCTTCGTAGCTCTAGCAATATCAGCATGCAGTTCGACAAGCTCCAATAATGCAGGTTATATGAATCATACTTCGACTGACGCAGACGTAATCAGCGAGCCTAAGAACAAGAAGCGTTGATAATACAGACGCAGCCGAACGATGAATATGATGAACGCCTGATTTTAACCTAGAATCAAATCAGGCGTTTTTTATCACCCCATATCTATCTTCACACCAGCCAACGCCCCAGTTCCGTAGTCGTCATCACCACGTCTAGTTTTGAGCATTAAGCGCAAGTCATTAGCAGAATCGGCACTGTGGAACGCATCCTCTTCGCTGATCTTGCCTGCTATCACTAAATCATACAAAGCTTGGTCAAAGGTCTGCATACCTATCTCTTTCGATTTAGCCATGGTTGCTTTCAGTTCGTGTAGTTCACCACGACGAATCAAGTCAGAAACACGAGGGCTATTCAGCAGAATCTCGAATACACCATGACGCCCGCTGCCATTCTTGTCGCGAATGAGTTGCTGAGCGACGACACCACGCAGGTTCATCGACAGATCAAACAAGAATTGCTCTTTTTGCTCTTTCGGCACCAAGTGAAGAATACGTTCTAACGCTTGGTTGGCATTATTGGCGTGCAGTGTTGCCATACACAAATGACCCGTTTCAGCAAAGGTCATCGCGTATTCCATGGTCTCACGGCTACGGATTTCGCCAATCAAGATCATGTCTGGTGCTTGGCGTAGCGAGTTCTTAAGCGCGACTTCGTAACTCTCGGTGTCGAGCCCGACCTCACGCTGCGTCACGATGCACTTTTTATGTTCGTGCACAAATTCAATAGGGTCTTCAACCGTCAAGATATGTCCCGAGCGATTGGTGTTGCGATAGCCTGTCATTGCAGCCATTGAGGTCGATTTACCAGAGCCTGTCGCACCAACCACCAGCACAAGTCCGCGCTTAGCTATTGATAGGTCCTGTAGTACATCAGGAAGCTTTAGTTGCTCAAAGGTTGGGATGTTAGTCTCGATACGTCGAATGACCGCTCCAGGTAGCTCTCGCTGAAAGAATGCACTGACACGAAAACGACCAAAGTCACGCACAATCGCAAAATTAGCCTCACGCGTTTGCTGATATTCATCACGTCGGTCTTGTTCCATCATCGCATCAAGTAATTGAGCAACTTGAGCCGCATTCAGCTTCTCTCCTTGAGGGCGTAATTCACCATCCACACGAAAAAGGATTGGCGCATCAACCGTGATATAAAGATCCGATGCCTTTTGAGAAAGCATTCCCTCAAGGATTTGATTCAATTCCATTGTGTCCACCTTGATTAAAACATTGAGGTTTCAATTTCGATCTTTTTCTCGACCTCTTCCGAATCAACCAAGCCCTGCGCCATCAGCTGCTTCGCATTTTGTTCCATGGTCTGCATGCCGTGCGCTGCGCCCGTTTGAATGATCGAGTACATCTGCGCAACCTTATCTTCACGAATCAAGTTTCTGATCGCAGGTGTTGCCATCATGATTTCATGACACGCCACACGACCACCACCAACACGCTTTAGCAGCTTCTGGGCTATCACCGAGCGCAGTGATTCAGACAACATCGAACGAACCATATCTTTATCGCTACCTGGGAACACATCGATAATACGGTCGATCGTTTTAGCCGCAGAACTGGTGTGCAGAGTACCAAAGACCAAGTGACCCGTTTCTGCTGCGGTTAACGCTAAGCTAATCGTCTCTTGGTCACGAAGTTCACCAACCAGAATCACGTCTGGGTCTTCACGTAAGGCACTGCGCAGTGCCGCTTTAAAACTGTGGGTATCACGGTGAACTTCACGCTGGTTGACTAGGCATTTATTATTGGTGTGAACGAATTCAATCGGGTCTTCAATCGTCAGAATATGCTTATTGTGGTTGCGATTTACGTAATCAACCATCGCCGCAAGAGTCGTTGATTTACCAGAGCCAGTTGGACCAGTGACGAGCACTAACCCTTTTTCGTAGTTAGCAATCCTTTCGAAGATCTCAGGTGCACCTAACTGATCTAAAGTCGGGATTTCGACAGGGATAGTTCGAAAGACAGCTGAGCAGCCACGGGCTTGGTTAAACGCATTAACACGAAAGCGACCAACATTGGGTAATTCAAAAGAGAAGTCGACTTCCAGTTTTTCTTCAAACTCGCCGCGTTGTGAATCGCTCATGATCTCAAAAACCAAACGATGCACATCAGCATGACTCAAAGCTGGGATTCCAAGCTTCCTTACTTCACCATCTATACGTACCATTGGAGATACACCCGCAGAAAGATGTAGATCTGACGCGTTATGCTTTACACTAAAATCTAGTAACTCAGTGATATCCATTTATTTTCCCTTAAGTAAAGTCAGCTATGAGTAGTATTCAACAAAATATCGAACAAATCACCTCACAGATTCGTAGTGCTGAGCAAAAGTGCGGACGAGCTCCAGAGTCCGTGCAACTTTTAGCCGTCAGCAAAACTAAACCTATTGATGCGATTCTAGAAGCCGCACTCGGAGGCCAAGTTGCCTTTGGTGAAAACTATGTTCAAGAAGGTGTAGATAAAGTAAAACACTTTTCAGAACAACATTCTAACCTAAATTTAGAGTGGCATTTTATTGGTCCAATTCAATCCAATAAAACCCGCCCAATCGCGGAAAGCTTTCAATGGGTGCATTCCGTCGATCGCGATAAGATCGCACAAAGGCTTAATGATCAACGACCAAGCGAACTTCCACCTTTGCAAGTGTTGATTCAGGTAAACACCAGTGGTGAAGAGTCCAAATCTGGAACCTCAGAAGAGACAGTTTTTGCACTCGCGGAGTTGATTTCATCGCTCCCCAACCTCACCTTAAGAGGATTGATGTCGATTCCTGCAAACGTATCTGACTATCAATCTCAGCTTAATGCATTTTCTCAACTGGCAGAGCTTAAAGACAAGCTAGCCGCGAAGTATTCAGACATTGATACCCTTTCGATGGGGATGAGTGGTGATATGGATGCAGCAGTTGAGGCTGGCAGCACAATGGTTCGTATTGGAACAGCTATTTTCGGCGCTCGTGATTACGCGAAATAGCCGTAGTAAGTAACGACAAGTACAAGTATTGATACCGCTTCGCCTTATCCGCGCAGCGACACGCTCAGGATTTTATATATGGTACATAAGAACATCGCCTTTATTGGGGCGGGAAACATGGTTCGCTCAATTGTAGCGGGCTTAGTCGCGAGTGGTTACCCAGCGCAAAAGATTACTGCAACAGCACCTTCAGAAACCAGAAGGCTGCCGTTAGAACAAGAATACGGCATCAATACCACCAGCGATAATATTGCAGCAGCAGAGCAAGCAGACGTTGTGGTGTTATCCGTGAAACCACAAATGATGGCTGATGTATGTAAACCCTTACAAGATATCGACTTCAGTAACAAACTGGTTATCTCAATTGCCGCGGGTATTAATGCGAATCGACTCAATGAGATGTTAAACTGCCAACTGAACCTTGTTCGTGTGATGCCAAACACGCCATCACTGCTTGGTAAAGGGATGAGTGGTCTTTATGCCGATGCAACTGTCAGCCAAGATGATAAAGACTTTGCTTCTCAGCTGATGCAAGCTGTTGGTGAAGTAAGCTGGGTTGAGCAAGAGTCTGGTGTCAATAACATCATTGCGGCGGCGGGTAGTGCTCCGGCTTACTTCTTCCTGTTTATGGAAGCGATGCAAGCTGAAGCAATCAACCAAGGTTTTGACCAAGAAACCGCTCGTAAGCTAGTGCAGCAGTCTGCATTAGGCGCGGCAGCGATGGTCGTAGCAAATCCAGATACTGAATTATCAACACTGCGTGAACAAGTGACATCAAAAGGCGGCACGACCGCAGAAGCACTACGCACGTTTAACGAACATCAACTATCAGACATCGTAGCAAAAGCCATGCAAGCGGCAGTTGCTCGAGCTGAAGAGATGGAAAAACTGTTTTAGTACCAATCAAGATAAACAAGTATTTTGCCGCTCTGGTTATATCTAAGCGACAAGTAAATCCGAAAAAGGAAACAATATGAACTCGATGAGCTTTCTGATCTCGACCGTTTTTGATCTTTACATCATGGTTGTGATCTTGCGTATCTGGCTACAAGCATCACGTGCAGATTTCTACAATCCATTCTCACAATTCATCGTAAAAGCGACACAGCCGGTTGTTGCCCCACTACGCCGAGTTATTCCATCAATCGGCAGCCTTGATCTGGCGACCGTTGTTTTCGCTTATGTGCTGTGTGTACTTAAGTTCGTTGCTCTAAACCTGATTATCTCTGGCGGCGCTGCCGTTTTCGATATTAGCTTTCTAATCTTTGGTGCACTGTCTCTGCTCAAAGCAGCTGGTGGCTTGCTCTTCTGGGTTCTACTTATCCGTGCAATCCTAAGCTGGGTTAGCCAAGGTCGTAGCCCAATCGAGTACGTGTTCCATCAACTGACTGAACCAATGCTAGTGCCTATCCGCCGTATCCTTCCGGACATGGGTGGTTTCGACCTAAGCGTACTGGTTCTGTTCATTGTTCTGCAATTTGCGAACTTCCTAATGGGCGACATGATTGGCCCTATTTGGTATCAGCTATAATTCAAGTACAAACATCAGGTACTTTGACGATGCCAAAAGCGGTTTGGGCCGAGGAAGACGATATTCTTCTTAGGCTCTATATCCAACCCAAAGCAAGCCGAGACAAAATTGTCGGCTTGCACGGTCAGGAACTGAAAATTGCCATTACTGCACCACCGGTTGATGGCAAAGCCAATGCCCATTTAGCGAAATACCTTGCGAAACAGTTTAAGGTCGCAAAAGGGCAAATTAAGATAGAAAAGGGAGATCTCGGTAGGCACAAGCAAGTTCGAATATGCTCGCCAAGCCAAATCCCAACTGAAGTCAAAGCCATCCTATGATGGCTTTTTGCTATTTATTGGAGTCATTATGCGTTTATGGATAACAGCACTACTCACCGCTCTTGTTGCCTTACCAAGCTCAGCAGGGCAATTTAAGAACATTAAGGATGTCGAGGTTCATTACTCGGCTTTTAATTCCACGTTCTTAACTTCGCAAGTCGCTAAGCAATACAAACTTAAGCGAAATGGATACTCAGCAATCCTCAACATCAGCGTGTTAGACAAGGCTTCTCTAGGCAAGCCTGCGACAACGGCTAAAATTACGGGAACAGCGAAGAACCTCGTTGGAAACACCCGTACTTTGAAGTTTCGAGAAATCAAAGAAGGCGATGCGATTTATTACCTTGCTGAGTTCCCCGTAACTCACGAAGAAAACATCACCTTCGACATCGATGTGAACGCAGGCCTAAAAGGCACTGGTCCACTGCGTTTCACACAGAAATTCTATATAGAAGAGTAAGCTCAAACCTTACTTTTCATTTATTAACTTATTTAGAGCTACATTCCCATGAGTAAGATTGTTTTAGCAACAGGCAACCAAGGTAAAGTTCGCGAGATGGCAGATATTCTGTCTGAGTTTGGTTTTGACGTTGTCGCGCAAAGTGAATTTAACGTTTCAGAAGTCGCTGAAACAGGAACGACTTTCATTGAAAATGCCATCATCAAAGCTCGCCACGCAGCGAAAGAAACAGGGCTGCCAGCCATTGCTGACGACTCAGGTTTAGAGGTTGATTACTTAAATGGTGCGCCAGGTATCTATTCAGCGCGTTACTCAGGTGAAGGGGCAACCGATAAGCAGAACATCAAAAAACTATTAGATGCGATGCAAGGTGTCGAAACTGAAAAGCGTACTGCGCGTTTCCACTGTGTGTTGGTGCTAATGCGTCACGAGAATGATCCAACACCTCTAGTGTGTCACGGTAAATGGGAAGGTCGTATTCTTACTGAAGAACACGGTGAGAATGGCTTTGGCTACGATCCTGTGTTCTTTGTACCAGAAGATAACTGCGCCTCAGCAGAGCTTGAATCTTCGCGTAAGAAGCAACTATCACACCGTGGTAAAGCGCTTGCGTCACTATTCAAGACTCTCAAGGAGCAAGCTCTGTAATGCACAATGCAGCGCTAATACCACCCGCACTTAGCCTCTATGTACACATCCCATGGTGTGTACAAAAGTGTCCGTATTGTGATTTTAACTCTCACGCTCTGAAAGCCGAGATCCCTGAAAAAGAGTATATCGATGCACTGCTTGAGGATCTCGATACTGATATCGAAAAATATCAGCTCAATGGTATGCCTCGCCCACTGCATTCGATCTTTATTGGTGGCGGTACCCCAAGCCTGTTTTCTCCTGAAGGAATTGGCCGATTGTTACAAGGCATTGAACAGCGCATCCCGTTCAAACCTGAAATAGAAATCACCATGGAAGCCAACCCGGGAACTATCGAAGCTGAGCGTTTTGCAGGTTACCAAAAGGCAGGCATTACTCGAATCTCGGTGGGTGTGCAAAGTTTTGAGCAAGAGAAACTGGAAAGACTTGGGCGTATTCATGGTCAAGATGAAGCGGTAAATGCCGCTCATTTAGCGCATAAGATTGGATTGAATAGTTTCAACTTAGACTTAATGCACGGCTTACCCGATCAGAGTATTGAACAAGCGTTGGCTGATTTGGATAAAGCGATAGAACTCGACCCTCCGCACTTATCTTGGTATCAGCTAACAATAGAACCTAACACCATGTTCTATTACAAAACACCAACGCTGCCTGATGATGATGACCTTTGGGATATCTTCGACCTAGGCCATAAGAAGCTCGCAGACGCAGGGTATGTGCAGTACGAAATTTCAGGCTACAGCAAGCCGGGATATCAGTGTCAACATAACCTCAACTACTGGCGCTTTGGTGACTACCTAGGTATTGGTTGTGGCTCTCATGGCAAGCTAAGTTTTGCTGATGGACGCATCATTCGCACGACTAAGGTTAAACACCCTAGAGGTTATTTAGCGGCTTACCAAAACATGGTGAAGCCTTATCTATCTGATGAGTTTGAAGTGCCGAATGAAGACCGCCCTTTTGAGTTCTTTATGAACCGCTTTAGGTTAATGGAAGCGTGTCCAAAACAAGATTTCATCGATACTACTGGGCTTGGTTTTGACGCTGTTCAGTCAACGATTGAGTGGGCAAAAGAGCTAGGTTACTTGAACGAAACCGACACTCACTGGCAGATCACTGAAAAAGGAAAGCTGTTCCTAAATGATCTACTGGAAGCCTTTATGGCGGAAGAAGACGAATAATTAGAGAAGTATTACGTAAGGGTTGGCTTTAGGGTCAACCCTTTTTATTGTATGAGTCTATCTCGAAGCGAAGCGCTCTATTCTATAGGACGAAGTCCGTGCTCACATCTCGCATCTTTCTTCTAAAAAATAGAACGACCAATTCGCTCTGAAAGCAACTCTAGAGCCTTAGTACCAGCAAGAGAGTTACCAGAAGGGTCAAGCTCCGGAGACCACACAGCGATGGTCATCTCACCCGGAACGATGGCAATAATACCGCCACCCACACCCGATTTGCCCGGCATACCAACACGGTAAGCAAACTCACCCGCCCCATCGTACAAACCACATGTCGCAAGCAAAGCATTCAGTTGTTTAGTTTGAACTGGCGTGATGATCTCTTTCTTAGTCTGAACCGACACACCTTTGTTCGCCAAATAGCTAAAGGTTTTCGCCAAATCCACACACGTCATTTTAAGCGCACAAGCATGGAAGTAGTTATTCAGAACTGGGATAACATCATTCTCAAAATTACCAAATGAACGCATCAAATAAGCAATGGCAGCATTACGATCGCTGTGCATCATTTCTGAAGCCGCTACGACTTTGTCGTACACGATATGAGTATCGCCCGATAACTGACGCACAAACTCTAACAAACGGTGTCTAGGCGCAGACAAGCGGCTTTGTAGTAGGTCTGCAACGACAATTGCCCCCGCATTGATGAACGGGTTGCGGGGAATACCATACTCCATCTCAAGCTGAATCATCGAGTTAAAGGCTTGACCAGAAGGCTCTTTGCCTACTCTTTGCCAAATCTCTTCAGGCTTATATAGCACCATAGCTAGCGTCAGGCTCAAGGCTTTAGAAATAGATTGCACAGAAAATGCTTCTTCAGCATCGCCTGCTTTAATCACCTCACCTTCATTGGTGTATACCGCGATCGCCAGTTTCTGGTTCGATACGCGAGCCAGTGCAGGGATATAATCAGCGACCTTTCCCTGTCCAATTAAAGGACGAACTTCGTCTAAGATCTCGGCCAAAATAGCTTGAGTTGGTTTCATGTGCGCTTACTTCTATATTGTTATTTTTGTAGGGGTGTAACATATACCAATCGTAGTAAATAACTGCTCACTCTAGCTTGTTAAAATGCTCGATAACTGCGTTAGAATTTTTGATTGTAGAGTAACTACTTATCGAAAAATGCTGCCTTGTTCTCAAGCCTTTTTCCTACGCTATTTCTGATCACTTACTTACTGTGATTGGTATTACTTTCTGTCGTTAAGCCTTTACTGAAATAAAAGCCTAAGGACAAAAAAGCCAACATTACAATAATGTTGGCTTTAATCAATCCCATAAAGTGTAGGGGTTAAACCCTAAGTCGGATTACCCTTCACTTAATTTGATTCGAAGTTACTTAGTACGCTTGAACTTAATGTCCCAAACACCATGACCTAAACGGTGGCCACGCGCTTCAAACTTAGTTAGCGGGCGCTCATCCGGACGAGGGATGTAATCACCATCTTCAGCGATGTTTTCGAAGCCTGGAGCTACGTTCATCACTTCAATCATATGTTCTGCGTAGTTTTCCCAGTCTGTTGCCATGTGGAAAACACCAGTATCAAGTTGAAGCTTGCCGCGAACCATCTCTGCAAACTCAGCCTTAACGATACGACGTTTATGGTGACGAGCTTTGTGCCATGGGTCAGGGAAGAACAGTTGCAGAGTATGCAGGCTGCTATCTGGGATCATGTGTTCAAATACTTCTACAGCATCGTGACACATTACACGCAGGTTAGTTACGCCAGCATCGCGAGCTGTACCTAAACACGCACCAACACCCGGGCTATGAACTTCAATACCTAAGAAGTTTTTCTCAGGTGCGTTCTTTGCCATTTCAACCAGTGATGCACCCATACCGAAGCCAATCTCTAGTACAACCGGGTTATCGTTGCCAAATACTTCTTTCCAGTTAAGAAGCTCTGGGTTGTAGTCGATACCCATTGTTGGCCAACATTCATTCATCGCGTTCTCTTGGCCTTTTGTTAAGCGGCCTTCGCGGCGAACAAAGCTACGGATCTTACGAACCAGTTTGCCGTCTTCAGTATATTCGTTAGTGGTCACTTCACTCATTGATTTTTGCCTGCACATTGATTAATCAAAGCGGGGATTATCCAAAGAATTGCCTCCGGTGCAAGTCTTTCCGTGGATAAATTCCCACACAATTTGTCTGTTTTACATCCAACGTTAAGTGTGGTGCAATTTCGCTTCTAATAATAGCAAAGCATAGAGCATGTCGTGACTCCTTTCGCAACCGCCATATTAAAGTGGTATGACGCCTACGGGCGTAAAGAATTGCCTTGGCAACAAAACAAAACCGCCTACACCGTTTGGCTATCTGAAATCATGCTTCAGCAGACTCAGGTTGCTACGGTGATTCCATACTACCAACGCTTCTTAGAACGCTTTCCAACGGTTATCGACCTAGCGAACGCCGAACAAGATGAGGTACTCCACTTATGGACAGGGCTTGGTTATTACGCACGAGCTCGCAATCTACATAAAGCAGCCAAGATCGTTGCTGAGCAATATGGTGGTGAATTTCCGCTGTCTATCGAAGAGATGAACGCGCTACCGGGGATTGGTCGCTCAACAGCAGCAGCCGTCTTATCATCGGTTCATAAACTTCCTCATGCGATTCTTGATGGCAATGTAAAACGAACGCTTGCGAGAAGTTTTGCCGTTGAAGGTTGGCCGGGGCAAAAGAAAGTCGAAAACCAGCTTTGGGAACACGCCGAAGCACATACTCCGAACAAAGATGTCGATAAGTACAACCAAGCAATGATGGACATGGGTGCCATGGTTTGTACCCGTAGCAAGCCTAAGTGCACCTTGTGCCCGATTGAAAGCATGTGTGAGGCCAAGAAGCTCGATAGACAGCTCGACTTCCCTGGCAAAAAGCCTAAGAAAGAAAAGCCAGTAAAAGACACATGGTTTGTGATTCTGTATCACGACAACCAAGTGTGGCTCGAACAGCGCCCTCAATCTGGTATCTGGGGCGGATTGTTTTGTTTCCCTCAAAATGAAAACGCAGAGATCGAACATCAACTAGATCTTCGTTCGATCAAAGACACTCAAACCAATTCGATCAAGACCATGATTGCGTTTAGACACACTTTCAGCCACTACCACTTAGATATCACGCCAGTATTAGTGAAATTAGATAAACAACCAGATTTGATAATGGAAGGGGCTAAAGGTCTCTGGTATAACTTATCAAAACCGGAAGAAATTGGCCTAGCCGCTCCTGTAAAGCAGCTTATTGAGAGCCTACCCTTTGAACTGAACGACGACGTTTGAATCAACGAACGCGATAAGAGGAACCACTATGAGCCGCACTGTATTTTGTGCTCGCCTTCAAAAAGATGCTGAAGGCCTAGATTTTCAACTTTACCCAGGTGACTTAGGTAAGCGTATCTTTGACAACGTGTCTAAAGAAGCTTGGGGACAATGGCAAAGCAAGCAAACTATGCTTATCAATGAAAAGAAGCTAAACATGATGGATCCTGAGCATCGTAAACTTCTTGAAACTGAGATGGTTAACTTCCTTTTTGAAGGTAAAGATGTCGTAATTGATGGCTATACTCCACCAAGCGAATAAGACATTTATTTAAGCAATTTTTAATGACATCATGGTTAACGCTGCGATGTCATTTTTGTATGAGGAACTATGAAAAAGCTAAGTTACTTCCTAACAGCCATGTTATTAACTGGCTGCAGCCGTGAATTTGTCGAAAGCATTTATGATGTCAATTACGAGCCAACCAACCGGTTTGTGAAGAATTTAGCTGAGCTACCCGGACAATTTGAAAAAGATACCGGGGCGCTAGATTCATTAATAGATGGCTTTTCAGGCAACATTCAAAAACGTTGGGGTAGCAGTGAAATCAAGATAGCAGGTAAGAGTAACTATGTGAAATACATAGATAATTACTTAAGTCGTTCAGAAGTGAATTTTAGCCAAGGCCTGATAACGGTGGAAACGGTTTCCTCTACCGAACCGAAAAAACACCTCAAAAATGCGATCATGACGACCCTTTTGACGCCAGATGATCCGGCGCATGTCGATCTATTCTCTTCTAAAAGCATCAAGCTAGAAGGCAAACCTTTCCTCTATAATCAGGTCGTAGACCAAGAAAAAAAGCCCATTCAATGGACTTGGCGAGCGAACCAGTTTGCGGATTACCTGATCGCGAATAACCTAAAAACCAAAGAAGTCGACTTTAAAAAAGCCTACTACGTTGAAATCCCAATGGTGGCCGACCACGCTAGCCAGCGTAGTTATCAATATGCCGACATCGTTCGACGAGCGTCTCAGCGTTATGACATCCCTGAAGATTTAATCTACGCTATCATCAAGACAGAGAGTAGCTTCAACCCGTACGCCGTAAGCTGGGCTAATGCTTATGGTCTTATGCAGGTGGTACCTAAAACCGCTGGTCGAGATGTATTTGAACACGTCAAAAAGAAACCTGGTGAACCAAGCCCTGAGTACTTATTCAATCCAGAAAACAACATTGATGCTGGCACCGCATACTTTTACATCCTTAAAAATCGTTATTTGAAAGACGTAAAAAACCCATTAACGCTTGAATACAGTATGATTTCAGCCTATAACGGCGGTACTGGTGGCGTACTCAATACCTTCAGTAAGGACAGAAAGCGAGCAATGCAAGACTTAAACTCGCTGCAACCGAGCCAAGCCTACTGGGCGCTTACCAAGAAGCATCCAAATAAAGAGTCGCGCCGATACCTCGAAAAAGTAACGCAATTCAAAAAAGAATTTAACCAAGGTAAAACATAACCCTCACTTTTGAATAAAAAAACAACGAACGAACGGTTTTTTTAGTTATTTTCAAAAAAGGAGTTGACGGTTATGCAGAAAATCCGTTTAATAGCGCTCCGTTGCCCGGATAGCTCAGTCGGTAGAGCAGAGGATTGAAAATCCTCGTGTCGGTGGTTCGATTCCGCCTCCGGGCACCACAATTTGATTTGTTGGTGTCAACACTCTTTAACAGGGAGTAACAACACGGACAAAAGCATAAAGAATTTAGTGTGCCGACTTAGCTCAGTAGGTAGAGCAACTGACTTGTAATCAGTAGGTCACCA
>NZ_JBFSUV010000021.1:0-78519 GCF_041467515.1 Vibrio sp. 10N.247.311.12 | reverse complement strand
GCACCAGTGATCATGTTTTTAACATAATCCGCGTGTCCTGGACAGTCTACGTGTGCGTAGTGACGTGCTGGAGTGTCGTACTCAACGTGAGAAGTTGCGATTGTGATACCGCGCTCACGCTCTTCTGGAGCGTTATCGATAGATGCGAAATCTTTAGCAACACCGCCGTATACTTTTGCAAGAGTAGTACAGATAGCAGCAGTTAGAGTTGTTTTACCGTGGTCAACGTGGCCGATAGTACCAACGTTTACGTGCGGTTTCGTACGTTCAAATTTTTCTTTAGACACAATCGTGTTCCTTCCTAGTTATGATTCGCCACGTTCATTATTGAGCGAGACGCGCCAGAAATTGCTATTTTATGCGCCAACTCTCGTTAGCGCAATATTTGGACGCATTGTTCTTTCAAAAAATGAAAAAAAATGCCTTCCTTTTGTTTAACCACGCTCTGCAATGATTGCTTTTGCAACATTGTTAGGCACTTCAGCGTACTCACTAAACTCCATAGAGTAAGAAGCACGACCTTGTGTCGCAGAACGTAAATCAGTTGCGTAACCGAACATGACAGACAACGGAACTTGTGCACGAATTATCTTCAGGCCAGCTGTCCCCTCGTCCATACCTTCGATGATGCCGCGACGACGGTTAATATCGCCAACAACGTCACCCATCCAGTCTTCTGGAGTAGTTACTTCAACTTTCATCATAGGCTCAAGCAGAACCGGTTGCGCTTCAAGTGCACCCGTTCTGAAAGCCATAGAGGCAGCGATTGTAAACGCCATCTCACTTGAATCTGTTTCATGGTAAGAACCATCATATAGTGTAGCTTTGATATCCAAAACTGGATAGCCAGCAAGCACACCATTGTTCATCTGCTCTTCAACGCCTTTAGCAACTGAAGCGATAAACTCTTTCGGTACGATACCATTGGCAATTTCATCCACAAAGACAAAGCCTTCGCCAGCTTCTGATGGTTCTAGTTTCAGCCATACGTGACCGTACTGACCTTTACCACCATGTTCACGGATAAATTTACCTTCCGCTTTCGCTGTACCACGAATAGTCTCACGGTAAGCCACTTGCGGGTTACCAACGTTGCAGTTCACGCTAAATTCGCGCTTCATACGGTCAACGATGATATCTAAGTGTAGTTCACCCATACCAGAAATCAGAGTCTGGCCAGTTTCCGCATCCATATCAACGCGGAACGATGGGTCTTCCGCTGCTAGTTTACCTAGAGCGATAGTCATTTTATCTTGATCAGCTTGAGAGCTTGGCTCTACAACGATCTGAATAACTGGGTCTGGGAACTCCATGCGCTCAAGAACAATCTTATGGTTCTGGTCACAAAGGGTTTCACCAGTAGTTACATCTTTCAGACCAATGATGGCTGCGATGTCACCTGCTCGTACTTCTTTTACTTCTTCACGCTTGTTTGAGTGCATTTGAACAATGCGACCTAAGCGTTCACGTTGTTTCTTCACAGAGTTGTAAGCAGTTTTACCGCTTTCTACAACACCAGAGTAAACACGGATGAAGGTAAGAGTACCAACAAATGGGTCTGTTGCGATCTTAAATGCTAGCGCTGAGAACGGTTCTTTGTCGTCCGCGTGACGCTCTGCTTCATTCTCGTCTTCATCGATACCTTTAATTGCAGGCACATCGACTGGAGAAGGAAGGAAATCAACAACTGCATCTAGAACAGCTTGTACACCTTTGTTTTTGAATGCACTACCACAAGTAGCAAGTACAATTTCATTATTAAGGGTACGAGTACGAAGACCTTGTTTGATTTCAGCTTCTGTTAGTTCACCTTCTTCAAGGTACTTATCCATCAGCTCTTCATTTGCTTCTGCAGCAGCTTCAACAAGTTCTGTACGATATTCTTCAGCCATTTCTTGCATGTCTGCAGGAATATCTTCGTACGTGAAAGTCATGCCTTGGTCAGCTTCGTTCCAGTTAATTGCCTTCATCTTGATAAGATCGACAACGCCTTGGAAGTTTTCTTCAGCACCAATGTTCAGTTGAATTGGAACAGGAGTTGCGCCTAAGCGGTCCTTGATCTGTTCAACTACGCGCAAGAAGTCTGCGCCGGTACGGTCCATTTTATTAACGAAAACCATACGTGGAACTTGGTACTTATCAGCTTGACGCCATACTGTCTCTGACTGAGGTTCAACACCAGATGAGCCACAGAACACAACAACTGCACCATCAAGTACACGCAAAGAACGTTCTACTTCGATTGTGAAGTCAACGTGTCCAGGAGTGTCGATGATGTTGATACGGTGGTCCGAGAACTGAGCTTCCATACCACGCCAAAACGTAGTGGTTGCTGCTGAAGTGATCGTAATACCGCGCTCTTGCTCTTGCTCCATCCAGTCCATGGTTGCTGCACCATCGTGAACTTCGCCGATTTTGTGAGAAAGACCGGTATAGAACAGAATACGTTCACTTGTGGTTGTTTTACCTGCATCTACGTGAGCAACGATACCGATATTACGGTATTGCTCTATAGGAGTTTTACGAGCCACGGTTGAATCCTCTTATTAGAGACTTAGGGACTATTGCTATGTCTAGATTATGCCTTAAAAGCGATGCTTCGCTAAAAATTGCTTGCCCTAGAAATAGCAATAGTTCCTAGCATAAGCATAGGAACTAAAGAAGTGCTGCAAGGAACCTTGCAGCACTAAAAAGGTATTACCAACGGTAATGTGCGAACGCTTTGTTTGCGTCAGCCATGCGGTGAACGTCTTCACGTTTCTTAACCGCAGTACCTTTGTTCTCAGACGCGTCTAGCATTTCAGCAGCTAGGCGTTGAGCCATAGATTTTTCACCACGCTTACGCGCAGCTTCAACTACCCAACGCATAGCAAGAGCGTTACGGCGAACCGGACGAACTTCTACAGGTACTTGGTAAGTTGAACCACCTACACGGCGAGATTTAACTTCTACCGCTGGGCGAACATTTTCAAGAGCTTCTTCAAATACAGCTAAGTGGTCTTTACCAGACTTCTCAGCCATTGAATCTAGTGCAGTGTAAACGATTTTTTCTGCAGTAGATTTCTTTCCGTCAACCATAAGGATGTTAACGAATTTTGCCAGCAATTCAGATTTGAACTTAGGATCTGGAAGGATCTTACGCTGACCTATTACGCGACGACGTGGCATGGATATTCTCCGTTGTCTTCTTCAGGTTTTTTCCAAAACTTTTCAGAATAATAAATAAAATAGTGTTTGGCCTTACTTAACGATTTCTTTTTAAAAAAGAGAATCAATTAAGACTTAGGACGTTTCACACCGTACTTAGAACGACCTTGTTTACGGTCGTTAACGCCAGCACAGTCAAGTGCGCCGCGAACAGTGTGGTAACGAACACCCGGAAGGTCTTTTACACGACCGCCACGGATTAGTACAACACTGTGCTCTTGTAGGTTGTGGCCTTCACCGCCGATGTACGAAGTTACTTCGAAACCGTTAGTTAGACGTACACGACATACTTTACGTAGTGCCGAGTTAGGTTTTTTAGGTGTAGTAGTGTAAACACGAGTACATACACCACGTTTTTGTGGGCACGCTTCTAGTGCAGGCACGTTGCTTTTAACAACTTGCTTTACACGAGGTTTGCGAACCAACTGGTTAATAGTTGCCATTAACTAGCTCCTGAAATTTACTTGAAAGTAAGCTTTGTGAAAAATCTATCCCTAATCACAAGTCGTAATTAGGGACGCAAAATTCTATTCAGCAGTGGGAGGTGTGTCAAGAAATATACAGATCTTTTTTAGCCGTCTAGAGCTCAGGATGGTCTACTTTTAACCAAACTGATAAAACACAGCTACCAAGTGACTGATTTGTCGTTCAAAACCGTCAGTTTAACGAAGCCATCGAAGTCAACTTGATCAATGGTACTTGAGACAAGTAGTTGTAAACCTCGGCTATCGAGATCTGGTTTTAACACCGACACCTGCTCTACTGCGCAGATTTGAGTGAATAACTCATGATTGGGAAGGCAAACATACACCGCATCTTCCACCAAAAGATACTGATCTTGTGGCTGAGAATAGGTCAATGCGAGTTTAAGTTTGTCGACTGATTTTACAATATGAAGCATAGCGTCCCCTAGAAAGTCAGTATCTGTTGGCACTGAGCTAACTTCTGCGTTAACTCGTCGGCTTCAACGGTGGTCACATCGATCAGCAGGTTGTCTGCTGAAAGACCAAACTGACTCAGACTACGCTGACACACATACACCTGTTCGATGTCGTACAGGTCCATAAGCTTGAATGCAGAGATGTAGTCACGCGATAGTGTTTCGTCGGGCTGCTGCGCTTTGAGAAGCTGTGTCACGCCATCGCCAACAAAGAACACGGCAATGTCTTCACTATATGCGGACGCAGCAAGCAGGGCGTCTAACCCTTCTCTACCCGCAGCGGTCGTATGAGGGAAACTGTTAAATATAAAGGCTAACTTTCTCAAAACTGCACAACCCTATCTTGCGTTAGTAGCGCTTCCGATAAGCTCCCTAATCCGGCTTGAGTAAATCCAGTGGCTAGGTTAGAGGCACTTAGTTGATGTTGCTCTGCTTCTTCAGAGCTAATCACTCCGCGTCTTAGCGCAGCTGCCACACAGGTTTCAAGGCTAACATCGTGTTCATCAGCCAGCTTTTGCCAAGCAGAAGCTAAATCAAATTCATCGTTAGCCGGTACGGTAAGGTCTGAGCCGTTACTCACGCCATCTTGATAGAAGAACACACTGTGAAGTTTGTGGCCCTGTTTAATCAGAGCCACGGCAAACTGGTAGGCACTTCTTGCTGACTGTGAGCCATAGACTGGCCCATTCACTAGGAGTGTATAGCTTAGCAACCCTCTTCATCCTCTGTTTTACGTTGGCGGATGTATAGGTACACGGTGTGCTTAGAGATGTTCAGTCGCTCAGCAACGCGGTTGATCGCGTCTTTAATATCGAAAATACCTTTGTCGTACAGCTCCATCACGATCTGACGGTTCTTAGTATTGTTCGATACCGATTTGTCAGCGTTAATTTCTTCAATGGTGCGTTCAACCGTTTGGTCGACAAGTTCTTCAACGTCACTAGCGAAGTTAACCGATGATGCGGCTTCGTCTGCGTCTTGTGTAGGCATGAACGATTGCAGCACTTGTGAGAATGGCGCGTCTAGATTCACGTTAATACACAGTAGGCCAATCACTCGGTCTTCACCGTTGCGGATAGCAACCGTGATCGACTTCATCAACACTCCGCCTTTAGCGCGAGTGAAGTATGAACGTGAGAAGTTACGCTTAGAACCTTCAATATCTTTTAGCATCTTCAATGCAAGATCGGTAATCGGCGAGCCAACCTGACGACCTGTATTTTCGCCGTTGGCAATTTTAATCGCAGAAGTATTGAGGTCTTCTAAAGAGTGCAAAACGATTTCACAAAACGGACCAATAAGGCTCGCAATACCGTCAACAACGGCCTCATAAGATCTTAGAATGATTTTATCGTGTTCACTGAATGGCATAACGTGGACTGATTCCATTTCAAGTAACACATCTGCATTGACTGTTTCTGTAGTAGTCACTTATTCCTTACCTTCGTGTGAAAAATCAACAAATTTATGTAAGTTTATCAGAAAATTTTAATTGCACACCTAGCTAACATTGCAACTAGTGATTTAGAACAAGTTTAAAAATCAAATACTCATCTTCAAATCATAAAAAAAGCCTAACTCAAAGTTAGGCTTTTTATTCAATCAACGTATTTTAGTACGAGGCTTTTAACCGATATTACTGTGCAGGAGCTGCTTCAGCGTTATCGATGTTTAGTAGTTCTACTTCGAATACTAGCGTTGAGTTAGCTGGGATAGTCGGTGTGTCTTGCTCACCGTATGCTAGCTCTGGCGGGATAACGAACTTGTACTTAGAACCAACTTGCATCAGTTGTACGCCTTCAGTCCAGCCTGGGATTACGCGGTTTAGTGGGAATGTTGCTGGTTCACCACGATCGTAAGAGCTGTCGAACTGAGTACCGTCTGTTAGAGTACCTTTGTAGTGTACTTGAACCGTATCAGTGTCTTTTGGAGAAGCACCTTCACCAGCAGTCATTACTTGGTAAAGTAGACCAGATTCAGTTTGCTTAACGCCTTCAGTTTTAGCGAACTCAGCGCGGAAGTCATCACCGGCTTTCTTCACTTCTGCAGATTTTTCTGCCGCTTGTGCTTGCATCGTTTCAGCAACACGCTTGTCTAGAGCTTCAAGAGCTGCGCGAGTTTCTTCTTCGTTCAGTGCAGTTTTCTCTGCGAATACGTCTTCGATACCTTGAAGAACCATATCTTTGTCTAGGTTAATACCTAGCTCGCTTGGCTTATCAATGCTTGTGCTTAGGTAGTTAGCGAAAGATACGCCGATTGCGTATGCCGCTTTGTCGTCTTCTGTTTTAAAGTTTACTGCTTCAACTTTAACTTCTTCAACCTGTGGAGCTTCTGCCTTTGGTTCTTCTTTCTGACAACCAACTGCTAGCATAACCGTTGCGGCAAGCAGTGATACTTTTAAAACTGATTTCATTGAATTCTCCAATTAATGGCCAAGCCATTGGTTATTGTGCACAAATCTAATGATTAGATTGGTGTGAATACGTTAGTTATAACAATATACTAGTCATATGTCTTTCGACACAAACCGGATTATTAGATGTGATGCGAATATTTTTCCACTCATTGCTATGTACAATTGTCATCGCCTTGTTAAATGGATGTTTTTTCTTCCAAGATGATGAGCAACGTTGGGAAATTGAACCCAATGGTACCACCAGCTTTGCCCTTAGCAGAGATGGACGCTTCGCCCTGCTCTACTCTCAGAAAAAACAACTATTGCTTTGGGACCTTGCCGAAAACAAAGAGTTAGCTCAACTCGGCCCACAAGATCAATTAGAAAACCAAGTATCGCGTATCCGTATCTCGGACAATGGCCGCTTTGCCATTACCGCAAGCCAGATGAACTTCGCCGTTTGGGACCTCTCTTGGACTCAAGCACAAGGGCTTTGGTCTATCTCCGATGGCTTAATTCGCGATGTCGATATCTCTAGCAATGGTGAAAAAGTATTGCTTGGCCTGTCTAATGGCAAAGCGATCTATGTGGACTTAGTCACCGGACGCCGTCTTGAGTTCCTTGCTCACCGAGAAAAAGTGAATTCTGTTTCCCTTTCTTCCAATGGTCGCTACGCATTATCAGGTGGCAACGACTATAAAGCCTACCTGTGGGATACCGAGTCAGGCTTGGTATTACGCACCTTTGAGCATGAACAAAGAGTAGTACGAGTCGCGCTACAACGCGATGGTGAACTGGCTTTTACCTCTGATGGCGGCAATCAAGCGATGATTTGGGATCTTGAAACGGGCGAACCTCAAGCGCAATTGCAAAGCTGGTCTCGACAGTTGATTTTTTCGAGTGCTCGTTTTTCTGATGACGGCAGCATGTTGGTGACGGGCACGCCATCCAGCCAAGTGAGTGTGTGGAATACTCAGGATGGCAAACGAATTTCTCGCCACGATGCTGAGCCACTAAAAGATGCTCGCCCTCCTCGTGCGGTAGTGTATGATGCAGCCTTTGATGATAAGAACCGTGTGATATCGGGCACCTCTGCGGGCATTGCCCAAGCTTGGAATGTGGATTAAGAACGATGACAGAAAAGCGAGTTGAACAACTAGAAAGCCGCGTAAATGACCTAGAGTGTCAGCTAGCTTTCCAAGAACAGACCATTGAAGAACTCAATGAAGCGCTTAGCCAACAACAAATGTTAATCACGAGAATGCAAGATCAGATGAAGTTCGTGGTTGGCAAAGTAAAAAATATGGATGGCTCTAATCTAGCTGACGCATCAGAAGAGACGCCACCTCCACACTATTAAGTGCGGTTCAAAATAACCAATTAAATCTAACGACGCATATCGTTAGTTTCTCGTCCTCAATGTGTAAACACATTTCAGGACGGGACATAGAAAACTAAAAGGGCGACAGATACTTATCTGTCGCCCTTTTGTTTATTTCATCTCAGTGAATAAGCTAAAGCCAATTAAGCCGATACCAACTTAGTCGTCGGCATAAATCTTCACTTCAACACGACCTTGAGTATCAACGCTTGCACGATACATTCCTGAGCTGTTCATACCAAAATGTATATCGCCTTGGCCATCGATAGCGATCAAGCCACCTTCTCCACCCATGGTTTTCAATTCACCTTGAATGATCGTTTCACAAGCGGTGTGCACATCTTCTTTCAGATAACGCATTCGTGCTGCGACATCACTGGCGACCATTTTACGTAGGAAGAACTCACCCATCCCGGTTGTTGAGACGGCAACATTGCCATTTTCAGCGATGGTTCCTGCACCAATGATCGGAGAGTCACCCACACGACCGTATTTCTTATTGGTCACGCCACCGGTACTGGTTGCTGCCGCTAAGTTACCCGCTTGGTCTAATGCGACCGCACCAACCGTGCCGTACTTTTTATCGTCAGGGTATTTCTCAGCTTGCTGCTGATCATATTTCGCTTCAGACAGAGCAAAGATGCCTTTCTCTTTCATCGACTGAAGTTGGTCATAGCGGCGCTCAGTAAAGAAGTAGTCTTGCTCGGTAAAGGTGTAGTCATGCTCAAACGCAAACTTCTCGGCACCTTCACCAATCAGCAACACATGGTCGCTTTTCCGCATCACATCACGTGCAAGCTCAATTGGGTTTTTGATATGGCGAACGCCTGCAATCGCACCCGCATCCATTTCGCGACCATGCATAACAGAAGCATCCATCTCAACAAATTCATCATGAGTCAGAACCGAACCTTTACCGGCATTAAAATGCGGGCTGTCTTCCATCACCTTGACTGACGCAACCACTGCATCCAGCGCATCACCACCTGATTGCAGTACTTGATAACCAGCTAAAACTGACTTTTCCAAAGCCTCGGTGATACCCGTTTTTAATTCATCGCTCATTTGCTCTCGTAAGATGGTTCCTGCACCACCATGAATGGCAATTGAAAAAGGCTGTGACATGCAAACTCTCCACTGACGTCGTCTTATAATGTTGTGCTATCAATACCACATCCATGGTTCGATGTCTGATAACGAAAACCAAACTTTTACGAATGCTTAGATTTGCGGACACTTAGTTTGGTAGAGAAAAGCGAGGTCAAAAAGCGAGACTCCTAAACGCAAAAAGCCTCCACAAGGGAGGCTTTCAAGATTCTTAAACTAAACCGTTAATTCGGTATTAGTGAGAACCACAGCTACCGCCGCCGCAGCAGCCGTCTTTTTTCTCTTCACCGTGGTCATGGCCTTCGCCACCACAGCAACCGCCTTCGTGGTCATGATCGTGGTCGTGACCGCCACAGCCGCCTTCTTGGTGTACGTGACCGTGTTGAACTTCTTCTTCAGTCGCTTCACGAACCGCTACAACTTCAACGTCAAACGTTAGAGTTTGGCCAGCTAGCATGTGGTTACCATCAACAACAACTTCGTCGCCATCTACTTCAGTAACTTCAACTGGGATTGGACCTTGGTCAGTATCAGCTAGGAAACGCATGCCAACTTCGATTTGCTCAACACCTTGGAATACGTCTGCAGGAACACGTTGAACTAAGTCATCGTTGTGCTCGCCGTAAGCGTCTTCTGGAGTAACCGTTGCTGAGAACTTGTCGCCAGCTACTTTGCCTTCAAGCTCTTTTTCAAGACCTGTAATTAGGTTGTTGTGACCGTGAAGGTAATCTAGTGGAGCTTCTGCAGTTGATTGGTCAACTACTACGCCATCTTCAAGTTTCACTTGATATGCAACACTAACTACTACGTTCTTTTCAATTTTCATGAGAGCTCCAAGGAGGTTTGGACTAAGCTCGAACAGTTGAGCTTAGGAAAAATTCTGTACCGGGATATTATGGGGATCAATTAACGAAACTCAATCATTCTGGCTTAAAAATACCGATCATTTCTTGATTCGCGTGTTCAGATTTCTCTACAGTTTTCGGTTTACGCTGTTCTGTGAAGTCACAATCGACACATTCCACCAGCTCGATATTATTTTCAATCCACCAACGGAGTGTGTCTTGAGTGTTGCAACTTGGGCAGCTTGCCCCTGCGATAAAGCGTTTTTTCTGTTTCACGTTCATATCCTTTACTGCTCTGGATTCGCGGTTCTTCCCACTCACTTTATTGATAAGTTAAGCAGAGACCGCGTTTATTATTAGGTTAGTTCTATAGTCTGTTATTTCTATGCCCAAGCTCTATTTCTAAGCTCAAGCATGAGTTATCACTTCAAGCTACTGCCAATAGTTTCGAGATTGGTGATCGTTTTCCATCTCGTGTCCAAAGATCTCTTCAAGTTCTTTACGAGCCTCTTTCGCTCTTTGGGCTAACTCGGCATCTTCGTTATGCTGAGGCAGCAACTCTTTCAGCATACCATTATCCAACTTTCTAAAGTGTGCTTCTGCTCGCTTCGCTTTATATGGATGCATGCCAAGTTCAGTCAATGTTTGACGACCTAAATCCAATGCTCCAAGGAAGGTTTCACGCGAATAGTTACTCACACCGTGGTTAAGTAGTTGATACGCTTCAACACGGCTTCGTGCACGCGCCAAGATCTTTAAGCGTGGGAAGTGCTGCTTACATAAATCGACGGTTTTCATGATTTCATCTGGGGAGTCAGTACACAACACAATCGCCTCTGCTTTATCAGCACCGGCTGCGCGTAATAGCTCTAGGTGAGTCGAGTCTCCGTAAAACACCTTGTAGCCGAACTTTCTAAGGATGTGTATTTGGCTGGCATCACTTTCAAGGACAGTGATACGAATCTTGTTGGCATACATCAGACGACCAATGATCTGACCAAAACGACCAAAGCCCGCAATAATCACTCGAGGGCTGCGATCAACCACATCCGAAGACATCGCACTTTCACTGATTTGATTAAGCTGACGTGCAAAGAATCGGTCTTGCAGTTTAAGCATCAATGGCGTGGTCACCATAGAAAGGCTCACAACCACCAGTAAGAACGACACTTGTTCGCCACTTAAGATGCCTTGAGCACTCGCCGCAGTAAAAATAACGAAAGCGAACTCACCACCTTGGCTAAGGATCATCGCCATTCGGCTGCGTGCTTTAGCTTGAGTGCCGAAGATACGAGCCAGCGCATACAGCACCAAACCTTTCAATACGACTAGCGACGACACTGCAATAAGTATTGCGAATGGGCTTTCTGCCAGTAGACCTAGGTTTACCGCCATACCCACAGAGATAAAGAACAGACCAAGCAGTAAACCTTTGAATGGATCAATCGCGATCTCAAGCTCGTGTCGATATTCACTTTCAGCCAGAAGTACGCCCGCTAGGAAGGTACCTAATGCCATCGACAAGCCAATCCGTTGCATGATCACAGCAATACCAATCACAAGTAACAGCGCCGCGACGGTGAATAACTCACGCACACCACTCATCACTACGTATCGGAAAAGTGGTCTCAACAAGAAGTGGCCACCGACCAGTAGGCCAATCACGCCACCCAGCATCCACAGCATGTCAGCCCAGCTACCGCCGGTATTACCCGCAAGTAGAGGCAACATTGCTAGCATTGGAATAACAGCGATATCTTGGAAAAGCAGTACTGCAAAGCCCGACTGCCCTGCTTCTTTGCCGCCGAGCTCTCGCTCTTCAATAACACGCAAGGCAATCGCAGTCGAAGACAGCGCCAAACCCATACCTATCACGAGACTGGTTTGCCAGGTTAATCCAAATAGACAGGCGATGGCGGTAATAATTAGAGTGGTGATCAGCACTTGCGCGCCGCCCAACCCGAGAATGGGGGCTCGCATCTGCCACAGTTTTTTCGGGTTAAGCTCTAAACCAATCAGGAAGAGCAGCAGTACCACCCCGAATTCGGAGAAGTGCAGAATCGCCTCTACATCACTGATTAAGCCCAGCCCCCATGGGCCAATTGCCACACCTGCTAATAGGTAACCGAGGACTGAACCCAAACCAGCGCGCTGTGCGATAGGAACCGCAACCACAGCAGCCGCTAAAAATATAACGCTACTTTGTAGAAAATCATTAGTCAGAGCCATCATCTGCTCCTATATCTTGTAGCGGGTCTCGCAACCAATTTCGATACGCTTCGGCGTGTTGGTAACGCGTCATATCGGTGACATTTCGTGCCCAGTGTAAAACCAAAGGGGATATCCAGTTCATTTGACACAAAGCAGCGGTGAGCTCGAATGGTTGCAAGATCTCTTGTAATGGATATTTATTATAACCTGCGGCACCAAACGCCTCTTCTTTACCACCGGTAGTAATCACACTGCGCCAGTGTTTGCCTTTAAGCGCACTTTGCTCACCAAAAGCAAAGCCCTTGCCTAACACGCGATCAAACCACTCTTTTAACAATGAAGGACAGGAATACATGAACAGAGGATGCTGAAACACGATCACATCGTACTGAAGGAGCAATTCATGCTCATAAGGCACATCAATAAAGAAGTCAGGGTAGATGGCGTAGAGATCATGAACTTTGACATGACCGAGCGACTCTACCTTCTTAACCATCATCTGGTTAGCAATAGAGGTTTGCGGCTCTGGGTGCGCGTAGATGATCAACACCTTTGGCACGACTTTGTCTGTCGAGGGAGTATTACTCATTCCTTTGAAACATTCCTTTGAGGGCTAAACGGTGGCAAGGCCACAAGAATTTAAGCAAAAGTTATTAATATGTTATTGGCATCATAACGCAAATTGCATTGTGATCGACTTTTATCTGGTTTCAGCCTACTATGCAGGCGTCTGTTCACCTCTAATTTCTATGCTATTTCAATTATGATTACTTTCTCTGATATTCAATTGCTACGCGGCGGTAAGCCACTCCTCGACCAAGCATCTGCGACTTTTCACCCTGGCGACAAGATCGGTTTGGTTGGTAAAAACGGCTGTGGTAAATCTACGCTATTCGCCTTAATTAAGGACGAACTGTCTATTGATGCGGGCTCATTCAGCAAACCTGCCCATTGGGAAATGGCTTGGGTTGCTCAAGAAACCCCTGCATTAGAAAGAACAGCAATTGAATACGTGATTGATGGTGACCGTGAATACCGCGGCCTTGAAGATCAACTAGAGAAAGCTGAACAAGCCGACAATGGCACATTGGTAGCAGAGATCCACGGCAAGATTGAAACCATTGGTGGTTACAGCATAAAGGCACGTGCTGCCGAGTTACTGGATGGCCTAGGCTTTAGCCAAGAACAAATGACATGGAACCTGACTCAATTCTCAGGTGGTTGGCGTATGCGTTTGAACCTAGCGCAAGCCCTACTGTGTCGCAGTGACCTACTGCTACTCGATGAGCCTACCAACCACTTGGATTTAGACGCAGTAATGTGGCTAGAGCGTTGGTTACAAAGCTACCCTGGCACGCTAGTGCTTATCTCGCACGATAGAGACTTCTTAGACCCTATCGTCAACCGCATCGTGCACGTTGAAAACCAACAGCTCAATGAGTACACGGGTAACTACTCATCGTTCGAAACCCAACGAGCGCAAAAACTGATTCTGCAACAAGCGATGTACCAAAAGCAGCAGAAACAGATGTCTCACATGCAGAGCTACATTGACCGTTTCCGTTACAAAGCTTCAAAGGCTCGCCAAGCGCAAAGCCGTATTAAAGCGCTAGAGAAAATGGAACAAGTGCTGCCTGCTCAGTTTGATAACCCATTCAGCTTTGAATTTAGAGAACCAGACGCACTACCAAACCCAATCATGATGATGGATGAAGTATCAGCGGGCTATGATGACAATCTGATTCTAGAAAAGATTCGCTTGAACCTAGTACCGGGCAGTCGTATTGGTTTGCTTGGCCGAAATGGCGCTGGTAAATCAACACTGATTAAACTGCTTTCTGGCGAACTGAAACAGCAAGGCGGTGAACTGAGTTATTCGCAAGGCGTTAAGATTGGTTACTTTGCACAGCACCAGTTAGAAACGTTGCACCCAGAAGAAACACCGCTGCAGCACATGATGCAGATTGCCCCTAAACACACCGAGCAACAATTGCGTGATTACCTAGGTAGCTTCGGTTTCCAAGGTGAAAAAGCACTTGATAAAGTAGCACCCTTCTCAGGTGGTGAAAAAGCGCGTTTAGTATTAGCGCTACTGGTATGGCAAAAACCAAACCTGTTGCTACTCGATGAACCAACCAACCACTTGGATCTCGACATGCGTCAAGCGCTGACTTTTGCCCTGCAGACATTTGAAGGCGCAATGGTTATCGTATCGCACGACCGTTACCTACTGCGTGCGACTACCGATGATTTATACCTTGTACACGACCGCCAAGTCGCACCGTTTGATGGTGACTTAAGCGATTACTACAAGTGGCTAACCGAGCAGCAGAAAGTTGAGCGCAAAGAAGCACAAGCATTGGCACCAGCCAAAGACGGCGCCAACAGTGCAGCAGCGAAAAAAGAGCAGAAACGTAAAGAAGCCGAGTTCCGTAAACTGACGGCACCACTTCGTAAAAAGCTCACTCAATTTGAAAAGCAGATGGATAAATTAACGCAGGCTCTTGAAGAAGCTGAGCAAGAATTATCCGACACATCACTGTATGAAGCTGAAAATAAGGCTAAACTGAATAAAGTACTCGCTCTCCAAGCGAGCAGTAAGTCACAGCTAGAAGAAGTTGAAATGGATTGGATGTCCACTCAAGAAGAGCTTGAGCAGATGGAACAGGATATGGATAGCTTATGAGCCCAGAGCACGCCCCAATATCACTAACACTGGAACGACTATGGCAATTTAGCCTTCAGTATTACAGTGTGCGCGGTGTAAAGGATGCGTGCTTAGCTTTGCAAAACCAGTTCCACGGCAACGTCAATCTACTGCTGCTTCTCAAATGGCTTGATGAGCAGCAATTGTCTTTTGCTGAAGAAGAGTGGCATAAAGTTCAACAGTGTTTAAGCCGCTCTGAAACCCTGCTTCATAGCTATCGAGAGCTACGTAAACATCTCAAAGCACACGTTGTCGACTCTCTATACCGTGAAGCGCTAAAGTTTGAGTTACAGCTTGAAAAGCAACAACAGTCCGATCTGGTCGACTGTATAAACTCCCTACAACTGTACGCTAACCAGCAATCACCGCTCACTTTTCAGTACTGTCGTTTATTAGGGGCTGAAAACCTCTGCGACGCTTTTTCTGAACCAGCACCACAGCCCTAGCTCGTTCTCTTTCCCTTTTATTCAATCAAGATCCAAGCTTAACCTTGATATTATTCAAACGGTTACCCATAGTCTGTTTTTGTATCTCGTATAAGTGAAGCCTTGCGCTTATGCCGAGAATCAACCAAGCTCAAATAAAAACGTGGGCGTTTCGTTACAAACTCAACACGTTATCAAAACCCGTATAAAGAAGCATGGATCGTTTTTATGACAATATTTACCGCAGCTGCTGGTCTCTCTAATCCGCACTTACAAACCTTAGTGCCACGGTTTATTAGGAAGCAGGCGCTGTTTCATCCTCACTGGCAAACCTTAGAAACACCCGATGGTGACTTTCTTGATCTTGCTTGGAGCGAATCACCAGACGGTGACACCTCAAATAAAAATGATCGCAGTAGCAAGCCGATATTCGTTCTATTCCACGGTTTAGAAGGTAGCTTTGAGAGCCCTTATGCCAATGGATTAATGAATGCGTTTGCTAAAGATGGTTGGTTGTCCGTGATGATGCACTTCAGAGGCTGCAGCGGAAAACCCAATCGCCTGGCTCGCGCTTACCATTCAGGTGAAGTCGAAGATGCGCGCTTTTTTCTAAGACACCTGCACGCCCAGTTTCCGAATAACCCTAAGGTTGCGGTTGGCATATCTTTAGGTGGAAACATGCTGGCGAACTATTTGGCTGAGTACGCAGACGACCCATTGCTGTCGGCGGCGACCATCGTATCTGCTCCTTTTGACTTAGCGTGTTGCTCTAGTCGTATTGAGCGTGGTTTCTCCAAGCTCTATAAGAAGTACCTGCTCAACTCTCTAAAATCGAATGCGCTAAAAAAGGTTAACCTGCTGCAGGAAAAACTTGGCATCACCGCTGAAGCCATCAAGAACATCACCAAACTGTATGAGTTTGATGAACGAATCACTGCGCCTCTGCACGGCTTCAAAAATGCCCAAGATTATTATGCGCAATGTTCTGCTCTGCCTAAGCTCAATAAGATCAAACTACCGACTCAGATCATTCATGCCAAAGACGACCCTTTCATGACCGATGATGTGATCCCAAAATTTGTTCTGCCCGATAACATCGATTATCGACTGTTTCAAAAAGGCGGCCATGTTGGGTTTATTACTGGCAGTACACTCAAGCCAAGGTTTTGGTTAGAAGAAGCCTTGCCTGCCTACTATGAAAGTATCCAAGATTCGGCATAATGACCGAGCCTTAGTAAATAGAAGTAAAACAATACTAAGCACACGCATTTCTACATCAATAAACCTATTTATGAACATAAAAGAGAGAAGTATTTATGATCATCCCATGGCAAGACATTGCGCCAGAGACACTGGAAAACCTCATCAAAGAGTTCGTGCTGCGTGAAGGCACAGACTACGGCGACGTAGAGGTTTCACTGCAAAACAAGATTGATCAAGTGAAACATCAATTAGCTTCAGGAGAAGTCAGCATTGTGTTTTCTGAGCTCCATGAAACCGTTGATATTCAAGTCACAAAACGCTTCTAAGCTGCGCTCATAAAGGAGCCGTGTTATAGTGGTAAACGATTGCTAACAAGTAAGTTACTCAAAAGACAAGGGTTGTCATGTCCGCTAAACATCCAATTATTGCGGTGACGGGTTCATCTGGAGCCGGCACCACCACCACCTCAGAAGCCTTCCGTAAAATGTTCAATATGATGGACGTGAAGGCCGCTTGGGTTGAAGGGGATAGTTTCCATCGCTTCACTCGCCCAGAGATGGATGTCGAGATCCGTAAAGCGCGCGAGCAAGGTAAGCACATCAGCTACTTTGGTCCACAAGCCAACGACTTTGGTGCGCTAGAAGAGTTCTTCCGTAAATACGGTAACGAAGGTACAGGCAAGGTACGTAGCTACCTGCACACGTTCGATGAAGCCGTTCCTTACAATCAAATGCCAGGCACCTTTACGCCATGGCAAGAGATCCCAGAAAATTCAGATGTGATGTTTTACGAAGGCCTGCACGGCGGTGTGGTTGATGGCGATATCAATGTTTCTCAACACGTCGACTTGCTGATCGGCATGGTACCTATCGTCAACTTAGAATGGATCCAGAAATTCGTTCGCGACACACGCGATCGTGGTCATTCTCGTGAAGCAGTAATGGACTCGATTGTTCGCTCGATGGATGATTACCTTAACTACATTACTCCTCAGTTTTCGCGTACTCACATCAACTTTCAGCGTGTTCCAACCGTAGATACATCTAACCCTCTCAACGCTAAAGGGATCCCAAGTTTAGACGAAAGCTTCGTTGTTATACGTTTGCGCGGCATCAAAAACGTCGATTTCCCTTACCTTTTAGCTATGATTGATGGCTCATTTATGTCTCGCCACAACACGCTTGTGGTACCAGGAGGGAAGATGAGTTTTGCTATGGAGCTCATTGTAAGGCCGATCCTACAACAACTCATCGAAACCGGAAAAATTGGTTAACAGAGCACCATTCTGGTTGATTACTTTTCATACCGTGATCATGTGCACAATTTTGCGTAAAAAATCGTAGCTTGGTCACGATTAAAATCAAGAAATAGTACCTGAAAAAGGATACTATTCTTAAACGAAACACAAGATAGCTTGCAGCGCTCAACGAGTGCTCTTATCCTACAAGTCAATCCAGGCTTAGCTAAAATACGGAAAGCGGCAAGCATACCCTGCAGAGGAAGTGAGATATTATGGTTCTAGGTAAACCTCAAACCGATCCAACATTAGAGTGGTTCCTTTCACACTGTCATATTCATAAGTACCCATCAAAAAGTACTTTGATTCATGCTGGTGAAAAGGCAGAAACCTTGTACTACATTGTTAAAGGTTCTGTGGCAGTTCTTATCAAAGACGAAGAAGGTAAGGAAATGATTCTTTCTTACCTAAACCAAGGCGACTTCATCGGTGAGCTAGGCTTATTCGAAGAAGACCAAGAGCGTACAGCTTGGGTTCGTGCAAAATCTCCTTGTGAAGTAGCTGAAATTTCTTTCAAGAAATTCCGTCAACTTATCCAAGTGAACCCAGACATCCTAATGCGTCTATCAGCGCAAATGGCAAACCGTCTACAAGTAACTAGCCAAAAAGTTGGTGACTTAGCGTTCCTTGACGTAACTGGTCGTATCGCACAAACGCTACTAAACCTAGCAAAACAACCAGATGCAATGACTCACCCTGACGGCATGCAAATCAAGATCACTCGCCAAGAGATTGGCCAGATCGTTGGTTGTTCTCGTGAGACAGTTGGTCGTATCTTGAAGATGCTAGAAGAGCAGAACCTAATTTCTGCACACGGTAAAACTATCGTGGTATACGGCACTCGTTAATCTCGATTAACTGAGCCAAAAATTTGAAAGCCACCAAATGCAAATTTGGTGGCTTTTTTGTTTTCTAAAGATCTATAGAACAGATACGAGAAACGAGAAGAACTCACAAAATCCTGTTTGTAAACTTCCTCGAAGCGAAGCGTACTCGCATATCTAGGATAAGTCCGTTCTCGTAACTTTTATTAACCGTTGGTGCTCTCAAAGATCTTATCCGCCGATGCGGCCACAAAACCTGTGTAAAGCTCACCGTTGACCATCGCATAACGCTTAGCGAACTCATAGAAGCCGCCAGGAATCATCTCATTGCCTTCAACAAATGAAACTGGGACTTTGTCTGCCATTGTTGATGATTGCTCTAATAAGACCTCTGGAGAGCCTTTAACCTCACCGCCAGATGCGTTGATAGTAAAGCCAGACTCGCTCAGGTAGTCATTCACCGCCTGCACTTCATCAAAGTTATTCAGCTGGTTCACACTTACCGTAAAGTGGTTTGCACCATATCCATGAGCCGCTAGCCAAGATGCGTATTCGCTCTCTTTAGCTAGTACTTGGAAATCAGCGAAGCTCAAATCCCATTGGCGACCACCAAACAAGAACTCATGACCTTGAAGCTTGCTTGCATCAACCTGCTCAACTAACTTAGCAACGATCTGTTGTAATTCACTAGAACACTCTTCGACCTTCAATTCACTAATGAACACTTTTGGCTGCTTCGGGTCTGGGTGCTCGTAGTGTTTAGCCACTAGCTTCTTGCTCTCAAACAGGTAGTCGCCACACGCCTTGTAACCCAGTTCCAGGAAAGGCTTAGCTAGTGTTTCAATACCGAGAGGGGCAACATTAAAAGTACGCAGTGCAATATGGTCGTTGATCAGCGCTTCATCTTCTTTCAGCAAGTGATGTACTTTCTCAGCCGATGGACACAGCCTGTGAATGTAATCGTCCCATAGTGATTTAAAGAGTAGATCGGGCGTCATGGTGACTCCTTGTCAGAGGTTCTAGCAAGCTAGTAATTTGGATTAGAAAGGGAGAGGCTGAGACACAGAGTCAGCAGCCATCAGCCTGTGACATACTTGTTCTATTATTATCTACCGCCCAATCTAGGTGTCGGACGTGATGGAAAAGGGAAGCGATAACACCACTTCCCTGTTTCAAGCTTAACCAATGAGCCTAAGACTCATTAGCCTAAATTAAAGCTCAATACCTGGGCTAAACGATGCTGGTAGTTGAGTTTCGCCACCTTCCATTGAAGCCATAGGGTAAGCACAGTAGTCAGCTGCGTAGTAAGCACTTGGACGTAGGTTGCCTGAAGCACCCGGACCACCAAACGGTGCATCACCACTTGCGCCTGTTAGCTGACGGTTACGGTTAACAATACCCGCACGGATATGGTCAACGAAGTATTCCCATTCAGAATCGTCTGTTGATACAAGGCCTGCAGACAAACCAAAGCGTGTGTCGTTAGCTAACTCGACCGCTTGCTCTAGCGATTGGTAACGAACCACTTGCAGCAATGGACCGAAGTACTCTTCATCTGGCAGGTCAGCAATATTGGTTGCATCGATAATGCCCGGAGAAACAAACGCCGCTTGACCCGCTTTTGCTTCTACTAGGCTGACACCACCTAACGATTGCAGATTAGCTTGCGCGTCTAGAATAAATTTAGCTGCAGCTTCAGAGATCTGAGGGCCCATGAAAGGTGCAGGTTCAGCGAATGGCTGATCGACACGAATCTTTTGCGTAGCTGCGACCAGTTTATCTAGAAGCAGATCGCCCTTCTCGCCAACAGGCACATACAAGCGACGAGCACATGTACAACGCTGACCCGCACTGATGAACGCCGATTGGATGATAGTGTATACCGTTGCGTCTGCATCACCGTATTGGTCGCTGATCACCATAGGGTTGTTGCCGCCCATTTCTAGTGCCAGCATCTTGCCCGGTTGGCCCGCGAATTGACGATGCAGGATATGACCAGTATTCGCACTACCCGTAAATAGCACGCCATCAAGACCTTTAGCATCAGCCAGTGCGATACCTGTCTCTTTAGCGCCTTGCACTAGGTTGATTACGCCAGCAGGAAGACCCGCTTCTTGCCATAGCTTCATTGCGAATTCACCCGTCCAAGGTGTCTGCTCTGAAGGCTTGAATACTACGGTGTTGCCCGATAGCAGAGCTGGAACAATATGACCGTTAGGTAGGTGACCTGGGAAGTTGTAAGGGCCAAATACAGCCATAACACCTAATGGACGATGACGCAGTACGATTTGGTTACCTGCCGCTTCACGCGAAGCTTCACCAGTACGCTCGTGGTATGCACGAATAGAGATAGCGATCTTGCCCGCCATCGCGCCCGCTTCAGTGCGAGTTTCCCAAATCGGTTTACCCGTCTCTTTTGCAATAATCTGTGCAATCTCTTCGCTGTTCTCTTTTACCTTCTCAGCAAAGTTCAACACGATCGCTTCACGCTCTGCAAAGCTCAATTTTTTCCAAACCAAGAAGGCTTCACGAGCTGCTGCTACTGCAGATTCAACCTGCGCTGGTGTTGCGCTATCACCCTGCCACACTACTTCATTGTTGTATGGGCTTACTGATGTCATGGCGTCACCTTGACCTGCCACCCACTGTCCTGCTATCCACTGAGTCATACTTCTATCCTTAAAATCTTCGACAGATAATCGCCGCTCTTACTGAGCCAACATGCGAACAAATTCGCCTTCTTTTACTTCAAGAGCGCTTGCTACTTCAGATGATAAAATCACTGTGTCGCTTGCTTGGTCATACGCACCTTTCGCGGCTACTGCGCGGAAGTTCTCAAACGAGGTATTACCAATTAGGAAGTCTTTAGAGCTAGAGTGCTCTGCAATTTGAACCTGTGCTCGAATTGAGTGACGCACAGATTCGATGTTTCTTAGATCACACTCAACCGTTGGGCCTGCATCAAAGATGTCGACATAACCACGGTTGGTGAAACCTTCACGTTCCAGCAACTTAAGTGCAGGGCGCGTATTGTCATGTACCTCTCCGATCACCGCTTGAGCTTCTTTGCTCAGTAGGTTCACGTAGATAGGTAGCTTAGGCATTAGGTCAGCAATGAAGCCTTTCTTACCAATACCGGTTAGGTAATCGGCAAGCGTGAAGTCAATCGAGAAGAAATGTTCTTGCAGCCATTGCCAGAAAGGAGAATTGCCTTCCGCATCTGATACACCACGCATCTCAGCAAAGATCGTTTTTGAGAAACGCTCTGGGTGCTCAGCCATCAGTAGGAAACGACACTTAGACATCAGTCGACCGTTTAAGCCTTTGCGGTAATCAGGACGTAAGAACAGCGTACAAATCTCGCTGCACCCTGTGTAGTTGTTACCGAAAGTCAGCAGCTTCACCACGTTATTCACGCCAAGCTTTTGCGATGAGTGAACCACTTTACTGATGTGGTAAGAGTAAAACGGAACGTCCCAACCAATTGAAGCTTCAATGCCTGTGGTACCAGCAACTTCACCGGTTTCTGTGTCGAAGCCAACCATTAGGTAGCCTTCGTCACCAGGTTCAGTCACGTCTTGTTTGGCAAAGCTGTATTCAGAGTGAGTAATACGGTTAGTTAACAGTTCTTCGTTAACCGGAAGAGATGTGAATCCGTGTCCTGACTCAACGGCGCAGGTATGCAGCGCATCGTAATCAGATAGTTTTATTGGGCGAACAACTAGCATCAATATTCCCTCCAGATGCAAAATAGGCCCAAAACCAGAAGCTTGGGCCTTTAGCAGTACGTCATGAGATCGCTCTAATGGCGATCATTCCTATGACGCCGCTCAGGCTAAACTAGCGTAGCGATTGCTTTGTCTAGTTTTGATAAACCTTCTTCAATTTCTTGTTTAGTGATAACCAGTGATGGAGTAAAACGAACCACGTTTGCACCCGCAACCAGTACCATTAGGCCTTGCTCGCCTGCTGCTACTAATACGTCACGCGCACGCCCTTGCCATTCGTCATTCAGTGCAGCACCTAACAATAGGCCTTTACCACGAATCTCACTGAAAATTTGGTATTTGTCGTTAATCTTAGTTAGACCATCACGGAATAGCGCTTCACGCTCTTTTACGCCTTCTAGAGTCTCAGGTTGGCTAACTACGTCAACCACTGCTTCAGCTACCGCACACGCCAGTGGGTTACCACCGTATGTAGAACCGTGCGTACCAACCTTAAGGTGTGTAGCCAGTTCAGACGTCGTCAGCATTGCGCCGATAGGGAAACCGCCACCTAGAGACTTCGCTGTGCTTAGAATGTCTGGCGTCACGCCCAGACCTTGGTAAGCATAGAAGTTACCAGTACGACCATTACCTGTTTGTACTTCATCAAAAATCAACAATGCATTGTGCTTGTCACACAGTTCACGAACCGTATTCACGAACTCAGCCGTTGGAGAGATGATACCGCCCTCGCCTTGCAGAGGTTCCATCATGATGGCACAAGTGCGATCAGAGATATGCGCTTCTAGAGCGGCAATATCGTTGTAAGGTAGGTGAGTTACATCGCCAGGTTTTGGACCGAAGCCATCTGAGTAAGCTTCTTGACCACCAACGGTTACAGTAAAGAAAGTACGACCGTGGAAACCTTGTTTGAATGCAATGATTTCAGATTTCTCAGGACCGTGAACATCCGCAGCCCAACGACGAGCTAGCTTAAGTGCTGCTTCGTTCGCTTCTGCACCAGAGTTCGCAAAGAATACTTTTTCTGCAAAACATACGTCAGTTAGCTTCTTCGCTAGACGCAGTGCAGGTTCGTTAGTCATTACATTACTTAGGTGCCAAATCTTGTTTGCTTGCTCGGTAACAGCATTAACCATTGCTGGGTGACAGTGACCCAAACAGCTCACAGCGATACCACCAGCAAAGTCGATATACTCTCGGCCTTGTTGGTCCCAAACGCGTGCGCCTTCCCCTTTTACTGGGATCATTTCCATTGGGTTATAACAAGGCACCATCACCTCATTAAAAAGACTACGTTCTACATTATTTTCCACTGTCATCGTACATTCCTTCTCGATACCGCAAGCTTCGCAAATAAGCGTAATGGTTCATAAGTGAGATAAAGATATTTTGTCCCGCCATAATCCCGCCGCAGCATTATATTTACATTTAATTAACCTTTTCAATAGTAGATTATTCTTTAGCCATCCCTAACAACCAGCTAAACGTCACTACCTATGACTATTTATGCATCAAACAATCTGTTTTATGAAGCTTTTTTTAACTAAACGTCTATCCATCAACAGCAAAGCCTTACTGGTACAGCGGTATAAGGGGTTCGAGAGGAAATAAGGCGAATAATATTGCATAGACTAAAAACTTAGCCTGAAGAGGGAGAAATGTTATAAAAAGTGATCGGCGTCAGAGGGATGAAGACGCGGCGCGCCCGAATTAAAACGCTTAACGAACGAGGTAATACGTTTAACTGGCTTATTTGAACGAATGAAAAGCCAAATTTAAACACTCAACGCGCTAAGAAGTTAGCAAGAAGCTGGTGTCCTTGCTCTGTTTTAATCGATTCAGGGTGAAATTGGACGGCATCAATCGGCAAGGTTTTGTGTTGATAACCCATGATCTCATCCATACTGCCATCTTCAAATTCTGTCCAAGAAGTGAGTTCAAAGCAGTCAGGGAGCGTACCATTTTTCACCACTAAAGAGTGGTAACGAGTCACAGTCAGAGGATTATTGAGACCTTGAAAAACGCTCTTACCATTATGACGGATCGGAGAGGTTTTACCATGCATCACTTGTCTGGCTCTCACCACTTCACCACCAAAGACTTGAGCAATGGCTTGATGACCAAGACACACACCTAAGATCGGCAACTTACCCACGAAGTGCTCAATGACTTGCAGAGAGATTCCCGCATCATTCGGCGTACAAGGACCCGGAGAGATAACAAGATGGCTAGGGTTCAGCGATTCTATACCCGCAATATCAATCTCATCGTTGCGAACAACTTTCACAGTGACCCCTAACTCACAGAAATACTGATACAAGTTATAGGTAAAAGAGTCGTAGTTATCGATGATAAGTAACATGGGTCGAAATCGTTTGCTAAATACTAAATGATTGAGAGATATAGGGGCGGTATTGTGCAATACCCATGGCGAAAGGCAAGTGGAAACTGCATTTCGCCAATAATTAAGGCCAACCTAAGTTGACCTTAATTGTTTACAGATAGCCCTAAGTTATCTGAATTGGCTTACTTGTATGGCAAGCCAATCTATTTGTGATTGAGCTACTTACGACGACGCCACATTGCTAAGCCAAATAGTGACATAAGAGCACCGAAGCCAAATGAACCGCCTACTCTTAGCTCAAGAACGGCAGGATCATGATCCGATGAACGGAAGTGATCTTGGTACTTAGGTAGGTCACCTTTGTACTCTTCGTTGTAGTCAAACAACGTCGACTCACCACCATTGATGTGCCAATCGGTAGCATCGACAACCCTATCTTTCAGGCTTTCGCTGATCAGCAGGTGGTCTAGAGCGCCAACTTCATCATTGTATGAGTAGCTCCAGCTGTCTGGGTGCTTTTGAGCCACAGCATTGATATAACCGTAGTTCTTCGTAATCACCGCACCGCTATCACCAAACTGCTCAACACCATCAATGTAGGTATTACGAGCTGCTTTGATCTGCTTGCCGTATTTCTCTTCCGAGTAATCGGTTAGCACCAGCATTGGATCTTCCATGCCGTACGAGTTCATATCACCCAGGATCACTTTGTGACCTTTGATGCCATCGAGCGCTTCACCTAATGCAACCGCCGCAGCAACACGGAAGTTCTCACATGAACCTTGCTTATCGGCATCAACGCCGCCTTGGCCGCCCTGCTCAATCGGAGCAGCATCTTCCCAACACTTAGAGCCTTTCGATTTAAAGTGGTTGATCGCTACGGTGAGTTTCTCTTTGGTGCCTTTAACTTTAAAGGTTGGCGCCAATGAGTCACGTTGGTAGTTCTTACCGTCTTCAATCACCTTGCCTGAATCGTCTAACACCTCTGGTGCTTGTTGGCTTGGCATCGCGATAACACGGCTGTCTTTAAGCTTAACCACCTTCTTACGGTAGATAACACCCGTTGTGATAACGTCAGTACCAATAGAGTCCATCTCGTCGGTTACGCCGTCTTCGTTCGAGTCGACAGCCACAAAGGTATAACGGTCTTTCTTACGCTCAATGCGATCATTCAGTTGGTTTACAAGTTGCTGAATGGCAGAGCCTTCACCAAAGCCATTGTTCTCAATTTCCATCAAGCCAATGATGTCTGCATCTAAGCGAAGAATCGCGTTCACAATCTTCTCTTGCTGCATCTCAAACTCAGTGATGGTGTTCGCGCCACGGTTATTGCCGTGCTGATTCGCGTCGCCACCAAATGGAGAGTTGAAATAGTTCAATACGTTGAAGGTCGCAATACGTAGGTCGCCTTCATCCATGTCTGGTTTGTCGGTACGCGGATCGTTACGCACATAGTTTTCAGCCGAGATCTGGTTAGTCGCAATTAAACGGTACTCACCGTAGCTGTAAGTCAGCACGCCTTCTAGGCCAACAATGGTGTCATCAATGCGGATGTAATCTTCTGTTGAACCATCTTGGTCGATATCAGTGCGGCCAAAATCTGGGTAGAAAGGGACTTGTCCATCAGCCGCTTTTTGATCGGTTTCAACGAACAGACGGCGGTCTGCGTTGTCTTCAGTTTGCTGCTTCGCTTCGTCAGATCCCGCGGCGAAAAGCTGGTTCGGCTGCATGTTAATACGCTCATGCGCCAGTACCATGTTGTTACGACGACCTGCGTAGTCATAACCAAAGGTACGCGTCACACGCATATCAAGCGCTTCGGTTGTTTTCACCAACATGCCTTCGTAGCGTTCAAGCGTTGCAGCGAAGTTCTCGTCACTGTCTAGCACTTCTATCGCCGTCGCTTCAGGTGCCTGCTGCTCGCCCTGTTTTAGCCATTGGTTGTTTTCTACTTTCAGCTGAGTGTGGCTGTAGTATTCTTGAACCTTGCCTTTCACACACACTACATCACCGGCTACTAGCTCTGAGCTCGACTGGTTGGTATGAATAAATAGACCCTCAGAAGTGCTTGAGTTGAAATCATCCTCAAGTGCTTGCAGGTAGAAGCCTTTAGTTAGGCCTGTTGTTACCGCACTTACCACACCTTTTACGAAATATTCATCGTCGGTGATGTACGGGTAGCCATCGATGAATGGCGATGTAGCGCCCTCACCTTGGATTTCTTGAATGGTGGTGAATACTGGGTCAGAGCCATCTTGTGTACAAGCGAAGGCTTCTGGCAGTTCAACGCTGTCTAGTGAACCTAGGCCTTCAATGCTGTCTTTTGGTAGCGATACCCATTGTGAAGCATCAAACGTCGCAGAAGGTGTTTGTGTCGCACGAACCAAAGTAACATCTTTGCCCCAGTCCACATCGCCCATCAAACCAACAACATCATGTACCGAGCCGTCTGAATTCAAGATAGCCAGCGGGTCGTCACCATTATGATTGGCGATAGAGGCATTAATGATGTCAGCTTGAGCTTTAATCTCATCACTCGCACTAGAATGTGCGACCACGAGTACTTCACCGGGTGCTAAAACGTGTCCATCTAAAGGTAAAGTGGCACCCCATGATCCGTTGCCATTGGCAGATTTCGCCAATGAGTAACCATCTAAACTAATGCTGCTATCGCCACTATTGGCAATCTCAACCGCTTTGTTATAGCTGCCGCCTTCCACATATTGTGAAATAAACAAATCAGCGTGTGCGCTTGTAGTTAACAAGCTACCAATTGCCACTGCTAGCAATGAAGGTTTGTGTAAAAGAGCCATCCGTTTCACCTGAGTTCATCGAGTTATAGTCACTGCCATCTATGGGCAGTCATGTATTTTGTGGTAACTATCAGGTTTATTTATGAAAGGAATAAGTCAGTTGGCAAGAAAATGAGGAACTTATCACTTTGGAATCATCAATTGTTTGGCACGTTATATATTTCCAACATATATAGAAACGAGTGTGATTTTATAAAGCTTGAGGGTACCAAATAAGATCATCTGCACAGCATTACAGCGATGGATATGCTAGCTAAATACTGGGTAAATTATCAATTCAAACAAGGGGGTTTCGAGGAAGGCAAATGGAATGGGCATGAAAAAGCCCAAAGTAAACAACAGCTACTTTGGGCTCAAATTCTCAAGCGAGTTGTGTTAGTTCACCCTATGGGCGAGTAACAAAACCTACTGCTTCGTATGCTTTTTTCAGTGTCACTGCAGCACGTTCAGAGGCTTTTTCAGCACCGGCTTTCATTACTGCGTCCATGTAAGCACGGTCAGCACGGATACGGTGATATTCAGCTTGAATCGGCTCAAGCATCTCAACCAATGCTGCGCCTACGTCTTTCTTGAACGGACCGTACATTTCAACGCCTTGGTACTGCGCTTCGATCTCTTCGAACGTTTTACCCGTCGCTGCCGAGTACAGACCCATTAGGTTAGAGATACCCGCTTTGTTTTCCCAATCGTGAGCAATGCGTGGTGGTGTTTCTGCATCCGTTTGCGCTTTGTTGATCTTCTTGAGGATCGACTTAGGCTCTTCTAGCAGAGTAATCACGTTCTTACGGTTGTCGTCCGATTTAGACATCTTCTTCGTCGCATCTTGCAGGCTCATTACACGTGCATTCACTGTAGGAATGTAAGGTTCTGGTACTTGGAAGATTGGCGTTTCAGGACCGTAGATGTTGTTGAAGCGAGTTGCGATATCACGCGCTAGCTCTAGGTGTTGTTTCTGGTCGCTACCTACAGGTACTTGGTGAGCACCGTAAAGCAGGATGTCTGCAGCCATCAACACTGGGTAGTCGTATAGGCCTACGTTTACGTCGTTTGAGTGACGTGCAGACTTATCTTTAAACTGAGTCATACGGCTCAGTTCACCCATTTGCGTGTAACAGTTAAGAAGCCAACCAAGTTGAGCATGCTCTGGTACGTGTGACTGAACAAATAGCGTGCTCTTCTTTGGATCAACACCGACAGCAAGACAGATTGCTAGTGCGTCTAGAGTCGCTTCATGCAGTGCTTTCGGGTCTTGGCGAACCGTAATTGCGTGAAGGTCTACAACACAGTATTGGCAATCGTAATCATCTTGCATCTGTTGCCATTGACGTAGAGCACCCAAGTAGTTACCGATACTTAGTTCACCAGATGGTTGAACACCACTCAATACGATGGGCTTGCTCATGGTTTTAATTCCTTTGCTTATTCGCTAAGTTTATTGAACGCTTAGCTTCTTAACTTAAATATAGAAAAGCCGCACAGCTCTTCTGTACGGCTCATCCAGTGTACTCATTGATAAGTATTTTGCTAGTAGGTTAGCTAACTTTTGTCCGCTTTATGCTGAAACTAGAACGACATCTAGTAATTGCGCGACGTTATCCGCGACATAGTCAGGGTTTGATGCTGAAATCGGCTCGCCGTGGTTATAACCGTAAGTCAGGCCAAACGAGTGACAGCCTGCATTCTTAGCCGCTTTAATATCGTTGCTTGAATCGCCAACCATCAGCATCTCTTCCGCTTTAACATTGTGCTTTTCTAGCAACCAGTTCAGCGCGACTGGGTTCGGTTTTTTCTCTGGGAAAGAGTCGCCACCCAACACATCAACAAAGTACTTATCAATACCGTGTTGCGCCAGAACGTCTGGTACAAACTTTGATGGCTTGTTGGTGACCAGCGCCATAGTGAAGCCAGCTTTATCCAGCTCAGCCAGCGTCTCTTTAACCGATGGGTAAAGGTGACTCAGCTTGTGACCGCCCTGCTCATAGAAATCATCAAACAGGATGCGTGCTTTTTTTAGTAGCTCTGGCTCTAGGCTTGGGTCAACCGTCAGGTTACGGCTGAGTGAACGTCCGATAAGAACATCAGCACCATTACCTACGTAGTCGCGAACTTGTTCTTCGCTCACTGAAGGGAAGCCCAACTCCTGACAAGCTTGGTCAGCAGCAACGGCCAAATCAGGCACGCTGTCTAACAAGGTTCCATCCAAATCAAAGGCGATCAGTTTTATTGAGCTTAATGACATCTTACTTTCCTATTTATTATGTTCGTCTTATGAGTTGAGCTATAAGACGTAAAAAAGGGGCAAATTAGCCCCTTAACATTCAATCTATCTGTAGTTTTACGATTATGCGTTTACTTTTGCAAGCTCTGCACGCATCTCATCAATCACTTCTTTGTAATCTGGTTGATTGAAGATAGCTGAACCCGCAACGAACATATCTGCGCCCGCTTCTGCGATTTCACGGATGTTATCAACCTTCACGCCGCCATCAATCTCTAGGCGAATGTCACGGCCTGACTCATCAATCAGCTTACGAACAGCACGCAGTTTATCTAGCGTATGAGGAATGAAAGATTGACCACCGAAGCCTGGGTTCACAGACATCAGTAGAATCATGTCTACTTTGTCCATGATGTAATCTAGGCAAGAAAGCGGCGTTGCAGGGTTAAGAACCACACCCGCTTTACAGCCGTGCTCTTTGATTAGCTGCAGAGTGCGATCGATGTGCTCTGATGCTTCAACGTGGAAGGTAATCATTGATGCGCCGGCTTTAGCAAACTCAGGCACGATACTGTCTACTGGCTTAACCATAAGGTGAACATCGATAGGAGCCGTAATACCGTAGTCGCGCAGCGCTTTACAAATAGGCGCGCCAAAAGTCAGGTTAGGTACGTAGTGGTTGTCCATCACATCGAAGTGCACAACATCAGCACCAGCTGCGAGTACTTTTTCTACGTCTTCACCAAGACGAGCAAAATCTGCAGACAAAATCGATGGAGCGATTAGAAAATCTTTCATACCAAACCTCTTAAGAGTGAGTAAATTGCGAATATCACCGCCTTGGTGACATCTCATACACAAATACAAGACTCAATCCCAAGACTATTTGGTGTGCAATTCTACCTAAGCACCTAAGCAGATCCTAGCAGTTCGAAGGATTAGTTTAAGAAAGTATCCGTTGGTCACTCAATTTAATGAGTTTGGCGGATATTCTGACCATTACTGTTCCGTTGATGCGTGCTGCTGGTTTTTCTCTTTATGGAAAAGCGCCAATAGCTCATCAACTTTATTACGGCCAGCGCCATTGCGGCTGATGGTACGTTTCACCTTAACCACGTTCAACTCCGCACCATGATATAAGCGACGAGTTAATGTCGTATCGTGGTTTGAAATCAAAACAGGAATACCGCGTTCCATCGCTGCTTTTTCAGCAACATCCGCCAGTGCAGCTTGGTCATCTAAGCTAAAGCCATTACCTGCATAAGAGGTAAAGTTAGCCGTGTTCGACAATGGTGCGTATGGAGGATCGCAGTAAACCACACAGCCTTTGCGCGCGCGGCTAAAGGTTTCATGGTATCCCTCACAGACGAAGGTGGCCTTTTTCGCTTTCTCGGCAAAAAACTCTAGCTCAGCTTCTGGGAAGTAAGGTTTTTTATAAGAACCAAATGGAACGTTAAAACCGCCCTTCTTGTTGTAACGACATAGGCCATTGAAGCCAAATCGGTTCATATACAAGAAAGCCAATGAACGATACATGACGTTATCTGTACCATTGAACTCAGCGCGAATATCTAAGAAGGCTTCTTTACGGTTGTTCTCAGGACAGAACCAGCGCTTCGCTTCCGTGATATAAGTTTCAGGATCGGTTTTAAGCAGGTTGTACAGGTTGATAAGATCGGGATTGATATCTGCAAGCAGGTACTGTTCAAAGTCAGTATTCAGAAATACTGAGCCGGCACCGACAAACGGTTCTACCAATTTACGAGCAGGTGGCAGGTGACGTTGGATGTCTTCAACTAGGCCATATTTACCACCAGCCCATTTTAGAAAGGCACGCTGCTTTTTCATTTACTGCTCTATCTATCAACTCAAAAATAAGGCTGCGGAATGTAACATATTTTGAGGCTAAGCTCAGGGTTATTTCGCACGTTCTATCTCTCGATGCACTTGATTCATCGATTTTGCCCAAGGTTCCAACTGTTGAAGGGGTTTTGATAACGCACTTACCGCGTCTCTCGCCACTTGAATCGTTGGGTAATCTTGATAAGTGATAATAAACCACTTGGTGTCGTTGCGAAGTGTTGGGTAAATACGAACCTTGTTCTCAAGGTCATACTCTTCAATGAAAGACTGTACGTCGTCCAATGAGGTCATCGCACTCAACTGCAAAGTATAAGCTCGCGGAGAGATAGCTTGTAACTCTTCACGAGCAAATGAGAAGGTAATCTTTTTAGTCGGCGGTGTTGAATCAGTTAGATCTGATTCTTCATCAACTGTTGGTTGTGGTTCGGCTTGTGCTGCATCAGGTTGCGCGCTAGCCGCTGCCTCTGTATTTTCCTCAACAGCCGCATCAATCGCGCTGGTATCGGCACTTTCAGGCTTATCATCAAGCAGAGCATCAACCACGTCAGAGGTGATCACAACGCGTTGCTGATCTTGTTCCACTTCCCCAACACTCGCGGTATCTTCAACGACAGTTGGCGGCAAAGATGAGCTATCGTCGTCAGCGCCTTGGTAACTCATGTCAGCTTCGGTTTCAGAATCTACCATTCCGTCGATACCAGCTTGCTCGGTACCACTTTCCACTTCAAAAGTTGGGATAGCTGTCTGTTCAATCGGTGCGATAAGCGACTGCGCTTTATCGTCTGGTGTTGGCTGACTGAACATCCACCAATAGCCGCCACCAATTAAAACCAACAACAAGGCCACCACAATCGCGATATTGATCGGTGAGCCAATAATTGAGCGAATAATAATCCTTTTTTCCACTTTCAATTCTCCTAAAGCCATTAACTCACCGGGCAGAGGTTGCGCTTTACTAAACGCACGTCGCACGCGAGTTTCAGACTCATCATCAACATATCGAATCACCAGTGATTCAAAGAAATGTTCAGCTTCTGGTTGCGAAAGGTCATCGATCTCGAGATCGATAGGCTTGTGTTGTTGACCGTAACTCAAACGCGTTAATAACGTATCTAAGTGGCCAGGTTCCGAGAAGAGAACGATATTGATCGTCCATTGAGGGTTTGATTGAGCTTCCAGTACCAACATCCATAATTCGGATACCAATAGCTCAGAAAGTCGTTGGGCATCATCAACGACGATAACCACATTACACGGCTCTCCATCCAGTAACCTAGTCAGGCTATCTGATAAAGAATCATGTTGATTAAACAGGGGATCAGAAACAATTTGGCTAAGAATAAGCGCGCGGCGTTGTTGATCGTCTTGGCTTGGATGACAAAGCAGTAAACACTGATTTTTTTCAGTCGACCACGCTTCCAGATAACGCTGAGCTAACCAAGAACGGCCCGAGCCAGTTTTACCAGCCATCGTGACTAGGTTGGAACCAAAGTTAGTCAAAAGCTGTAAGCGCTCTAGCAGCTCAACTTGAGATTCTAACTCTAATACTCTTAATTCATGAGCCAAACTCATTGGGGATCCCTACTGATAAGATCGATCAGTAAAACGCTTCAGTTGCCTAGAGTTTAGCTAGGCAACCTCACAACCAAATTTAAAGAGTACGGCAGAAATCGATCGCTTGTTTAATGATGTCTTGAGGCACATCAGCAACCACTTCAGCAGTACCAATACTTGTTGGTAATACCAAACGCAACTGACCAGACAGCACTTTTTTATCGCGCATCATGTGCTTCATAAAGTCTTCAAAAGACATGCTTTCTGGCGTATGGATTGGTAGTTTCGCATTCTTGAGTATAGAAATAATTCGCTCAAGTTGCTGCTGAGAGATCAGCCCCTGCAATTGAGCAGTTTTCGCTGCCATTACAGTGCCTGACGACACAGCTTCACCATGTAGCCAATTACCATAGCCTAGTTCTGCTTCAATCGCATGACCAAATGTATGACCTAGGTTCAATAACGCTCTGATTCCTGACTCTTTTTCATCTAAAGCCACCACTTCAGCCTTAATTGCACAACAACGAGCAATCGCGGTGATCAGTGCCTCTTCATCAAGTTGATAAAGTTTCTCTAGATTCTGCTCCAACCAATCAAAGAAGGCTTCATCGTAAATGATGCCGTATTTGATCACCTCAGCAATGCCAGCTGCAAACTCACGCTCTGGAAGCGTTGATAAACAGTTAGTATCGATGATCACAGATTTCGGTTGGTAAAAAGCGCCGATCATATTCTTACCAAGAGGATGGTTTACTGCGGTTTTACCACCAACAGAAGAGTCCACTTGAGAAAGAAGGGTCGTCGGGATTTGAATGAAATCAATACCGCGCTGGTAACAAGAGGCAGCAAAACCGACCAAGTCACCGATTACACCACCACCTAAAGCAATCACCACCACATCGCGGCTGTAATTTCCTTCAAGCATGTAGCTCATCACTGAATTGAACGTTTCAAGGGTTTTGTACTGTTCACCGTCTGGCAGCTCGAGAAGAGATGTCTGACAGCCTACTTGATCCAATAGCGATAAAATTTTATCTGCATAAAGAGGCGCTACTGTCACATTACTGATAACAACAACTTTCTGTTTGCCTGATAAAAAAGAAAGGTACGCCGGGTCTTCAAATAACCCGGCGCCAATAGAGATAGGGTAGCTACGCTCAGCTAGATTGACCGTAATCCGTTCCATGGGTTTGCTCTCCGAAAAAATGAACTTAACGTTCTTCTAGCATTTTTACGATCTGGTTGGCTACCACTTTTGCACTTTGGTCGTCAGTACGAACTGTGTAGTCCGCCACTTCTTCGTATAGTGCGTTGCGAGATACAGCTAGATCTTCTAGCACATCACGCGGGTTGTCTGTTTGAAGTAGAGGGCGTTTCTTGTCGCGGTTAGTGCGAGCAAGTTGCTTTTCAATTGTTGTCTCTAGGTATACAACAATGCCTCGTGCAGATAGACGGTTACGGTTTTCTTTGCTCAACACTGAACCACCACCTGTCGCAAGAACAATACCTTGTTCTTCTGTCAGATCATTGATTACAGATTCTTCGCGCTTACGGAAACCTTCTTCGCCCTCAACATCAAAAACCCATGCGATGTCTGCGCCAGTGCGCTCTTCGATCACAGTGTCAGAGTCTAGAAACTCCATATGAAGTTGGGAAGCTAGGTGTCTACCAATTGTACTTTTGCCGGCGCCCATTGGGCCAACAAGAAAAATATTGCGTTTCTCAGCCATGTTTTTAGCAGTAATTTACAACGTTAATTCAATGACATCGCCACAAGGTAGGTCAGTACAAGTACTGAAATTAAAAGGCCCGTGGCACCGATTCCTCACAGATAATTCGTGATAAGACCCGAAATTATCAAGGTTAGGTGCCACTAATGCAACTTTATTTTTAATCTAATTGTTCATTACTGAATCACAACTTTAGGTGTGACAAAAATAAGTAGTTCACTTTTACCCACATTTTCATAGCTGCGACGGAACAATGCACCCAAAACTGGCAGGTCTCCCAACAGAGGAACTTTATCCACCGTGCTGCTTACGCTGTGTTGAAATATCCCGCCAAGAACGACAGTTTCACCATTATTAACAAGCACTTGCGTACCTATTCTTTGCGTGTCAATTGCTACCGCTTCCCCTGTTCCGGCCTTGACCACTTGCCCAGGTCTATCTTGAGTCACGCTCAAATCCAAGACCAAACGATTGTCGGGTGTGATCTGCGGCGTCACCTTGAGGCTCAATACCGCTTTCTTAAATGCGACCGACGTTGCACCACTTGAAGAAGACTCTAAGTAAGGGATTTCAGTACCTTGCTCAATATAAGCGGGCTTTTTATTGGTGGTGATTAAGCGTGGGCTAGAAATAATCTCAGCTTTCGACTCTTGTTGAAGTGCCGACAGTTCAAGGTCGAGCAAAGTATCCGACCCAAGCTTGGCGACCTGAAAAGCAATGCTCGATGCATTCGGCGATGTCGCCCCCAAGTTAACGTTGAGGTAGTCATCAATTGCACTGTTGCCACCATCATCGTCATACGGTGTGATTTGTGATGGATGATTACCTTCTATTGAACCACCAACGGTGAAGCTTCCGTTGGTCGAGGAAACACCCCAGCGCACGCCAAGCTCATCAAGATTACCCTCAGTGACGGTCACGATACGCGCCTCTATCTGCACCTGTTTCACGGGAATATCTAAGGATTCAATGATGCCTCGTATCACGGCAATGTTCTCCTCCAACTCACGAATCAATAAAGAGTTAGTGCGCTCATCAATGGTAATCGAACCGCGATCAGACAACATGCTGACCGCACCTTCACCGCCAATCATGTCGGCAATATCGGTGGCCTTAGCAAAGTTAATCTTGATGATTTCCGACTTAAGCTCCCCAAGCTCCTCTTCTAAACGCGATTTTTCTAACGCTTGTTGCTCTCGAAGATCCAACTCAGCTTTCGGCGCAACCAAGATGACATTGCCATCCACGCGCTTATCCAATCCTTTAACTTGCAAGATAATGTCGAGAACTTGCTGCCAAGGTACGCCATCTAAACGTAAAGTGAGGTTTCCGGCGACCGAATCAGATACGACTAAGTTAAAATCGTTATAGTCAGCAATCAGCTGCAGGACATTTCGTACTGGGATGTCTTGGAAGTTAATCGATATCAGCTTGCCCTCTTTCTCTAGAACGCTTTTTTCTTTGGTCACTTGATCGATAACTGGTTTGCTGATCACCACCTCAATAAAACGTCCCTTTAGATTGTATTCATACTGATAGTCATTGCTAATCGTCGCTAGAAGCCGAGTGCTTGGTGTCTCTTTATAGACTTCAATACCTTCAACCAAGGTAGCGAAGTCTTTTACATCTAGTAGGTAAAGCTTGTCATCATCAACCTGAGTATTGATCAACTCGATACTTAACCCTTCCTGAGCACGTTGAACATCCACCACAGCGGTGCTGGTCGCTAGCTCAATGATAATGACGGCGTCTTTATCCTTATTAACCCTAAAATCAATATTCTCTAATTTATTTGGTAGGCTCTCTGCGTAACTAAATACGCTAAAAACCAACATCACAGACACCATCAAGCCTTTCAGCCCTTTGTTCATTGACTCACTTATTCCTTTAATCATATTTACATCTCATATCCACATCATGTGACATTGGTTTACTTCAGAGCCAGCCTAACGTTGCGCTTATGCCAACAACCTAAGCCATCTGGAAGAGTTTCATTAATCTGAACGTATTGGCTCGTCACCTTAGTAACTCGGCCATTGTTTAAGCCGATAAACTGGCCTTTCTTGACGTTTACCACGTTGCCTTTGGGTGTTTGCACTAAGCCAAACACGCTTGAGCCACTGCCCATCACGCCTCTTAAACGAAGCTTACTCAGCGGGTACTTCTCTAACTTGCCATTACGAGAACGGGCGCTGGGTTGCCAACAGTCTTTCTTAACCAAGGGTTGGTTTTGCACAATGGCTTCTTTAGGCAGTTCAAAGGGAGGACGCAAAGATCGGCGCTGATAAGTCGCCGCCGTGAATTCAGTTGCTGGGACAAGTTGCTCGACATCTTTTCTCGCCTTGGCTTCAACCTGCGCCACAAAATCTTGCAGTGAGTCTTGATTAGCTTTGCAGCCTGACAACGCAAGCATCAATACGATTGAGTAAAACGCGCTATTGGGTTTCATCATTAACCTCCGATTTAAACTGGTAGGTATAAGCTCGAACCCTAAAGTGCAGCGTGCTACTTTCTTGACTGACTCGCTGCCAATTCACATCATCAAAGCTAATAATACGCGGCAGCTTGGCGATGGCAGCAGAGAAGTCACCAATCTCGTGATAGTCACCTGTCAGCTCTATATTGAGAGGCAATCGATAGAGAAACTCCTTGTTCTGTTTTTGTCCCCAATCGATTCGAGTAAAGGTCAGCGAATTATCCAAGCCGAGTTCATTCACAGACGCCAACATACTTGCTAGCTCTTTTTGAACAGGCAGCTGCTCTAACAGGTAATCGTAGCGACTGGTTAGTTCATCCAGCTGACTCTGCAATTTAGGCAAGGCTGCAACCTTGTTGGCCTTTATTCGCAAGGTCGTCTTTAAGGTTTGTTCTTGTTGCTTCATCTGTTGCAGTTCATCGTCGAGTGGCAACACATAAAGCCAAGTGCCTACACCTTGGATTAACACTATCAACACCAGAATCACGAGAAGCTGAGGCAGCAATGGCCATTCGGTGATCTCATCAACATCGAGATCTTGCAAGCTCATCCTGTTTTGCCTACTAATCCTATTTTGAAGGTTAGCCATGATGCGCCCCCTTATCTTTTCTGCTTGCGGTTGTGTTTTCTAAAGACACAGGGCTAAACACAAAAGAGACCTTGAAGGTCTGAAACTCTTTATTGAAGCGCTTGCGGTTATGAACGATAGAGTGCATCTCGACCCCTTTCAAAGAATCTGAACGTTCGAGGTTGTCCAACATGGTGGCGAGACGAGCAGTGCTGTCGCTGATGCCCGACATTTCAATCTCCTGACCATTCATCTTTATCTTGTCGACATAGACCCCCTCTGGAATCAGCTCCGGCATCAAGTTCATGAAGTCGGTGGTCTTATTACGGCCAAGCTGCAGCGACTCAACCACATCAAGTCGAGTCAGAATGGCTTTGTGTTCTTGCTCTGCGACTTTTAACGACTGAATTTGTCGGTCGAGCTCAGCAATGTACTGATTTAGGTAATTGAGGCGAGCTTGCTGCTTGGCTTGTTGATCGTGAAAATAGTGACCAACCGCCCATTGCCCTATAAGCGCAATGATGACGCCAAGAATGACCAGATGGATAAAACGCTTCTTGTGCTGAGCACGAATCTCATCACGCCACGGCAGCAAGTTAATTTGATGCAACATGCTTCTCTCCCTGCCACTTGAGCCCACTCATCGCCATACCCGCCGCGATACCAAAGTGTTGCCAGTCAATCGGCAGTCGGCGTCTCTTGGCGACCTTATTCTCAAATAAAGACAAAGGATTCAATGACTCGCAGCTCAACTGAAAATGGCGTTCTAGCTCTTCGGTTACCATAGGGATGCTGGCGCCCTCGCCCATCAACCAAATCCCTGAGATAGGTTGCTGCGCATTTCCCGATGAATAGAGCTGCAATTGACGCTTGAGCTTCTCAATCAGGTTAACGATGAATTGATGTGTCTCTTCCATAGTACCGAACACGCTCTCGATATCACTCGGGTCATCTGAGCTGCGAAGATCTTGAGTGCCAAAGGCGATGTCTTTATAGAAAGGCGCCGAATTCTGCGGGATAACCCCTAGCGAGGTTTGGTCGATTCCAACATCCACCAGCAACCAGTTTTTCTTATCGGGATACAGGCGCGAGGCCAATTGCCAGATATTAAGTAGCCCATGCGCCTGTGTATCCACCACCACAGGTTTGAAGCCAGCCTTGGTTAATGCATCCGCTCGGCTATCCACAACTTCTTTACGAGTGGCGTATACCTGATAACTGCTTGTCGAACCTTTACCAAATCGTTTGTCTTCCAGCTTTACAAAATCTAAACTCAGCTCCTCGATAGGGAAGGGAGATTGATGGGCGAAGGTTTGATAGATAGAAAACTCTTTTTCTCTGTCTTCTAACTCACTCTCTATTTGCAGTACTTTGCTGATCACCGTGTTATCAGGTACCGAAATGGCGACGTTGCGACAGCCAAAAGGCAGTCCTTTCCTAAGTTCTTTAAGTTTCTTAACAGTTTTCTGATACTCCAAAGTATGGTTAGCTGTAAAAATGTCGTCCGAAATCGGCAGCTCTTTGTATCCCACTAGGGCATACAACTCCCCCAAGGGTTTTAGTACCACGGCTTTGATGCTGTGATGATTTATATCTATACCTGTAATTAATGATGAACCCATGTGACCTAGCTCCTGAAGTGCCAAGCATTTCGTTGATTATCTAGGGGTTGTGATTATTAGTTAAATAAGCGTTAATAAACGAAAGCTAAGTTTTTAGCCTAGAGTACAAGGGTTTGCTGCTTATCAGCCTTAACTAATCAGGGATTATCCGGTGAAGTTCATAAAGCGATTATTCATATTTACATTGATTTGCATGATTCTTGGAGTCAGTACAATTTTCGGGTTTTATTTTTACGTAAAACCAGAGTTGCCTGATGTTGCCACTTTGCGCGACGTAGAACTCCAAACGCCGATGCAAGTCTTCAGTCAAGACGGTAAGCTGATCTCTCAATTTGGTGAAAAGCGTCGTAATCCAGTCACTTATGACGAGATTCCTCGCCACTTAGTTGAGGCTCTGATTGCCACCGAAGATAGCCGTTTCTATGAACACCCAGGTATTGACCCAATCGGTATCACACGTGCAGCACTCGTCGTTGCAATGTCGGGTTCAGCCAAACAAGGTGCTAGTACCATTACTCAGCAGCTTGCGCGTAACTTCTTCTTATCTAATGAGAAAAAGATTATGCGTAAGATCAAAGAGATCTTCATTGCGATCCACATTGAGCAACTTCTTAGTAAAGAAGAGATCATGGAGCTTTACGTCAACAAGATCTTCCTTGGTCACCGTTCGTATGGTTTTGGCGCGGCAGCACGTGTTTACTTCGGTAAAGATCTTCCTGATCTCACGCTGAGTGAAATTGCGACCCTTGCGGGTATGCCAAAAGCACCTTCGACAATGAACCCTATTTACTCTGTTGAGCGCGCGACTAACCGTCGTAACGTTGTATTGCGTCGTATGTTAGACGAGAAATACATCACTCAAGCAGAGTTCGATGACGCTCGTAGCGAAGAGCTTATCTCGAAATACCACGGTGCAGAGATCGAACTGAGCGCGCCATATGTTGCTGAAGTTGCACGTGCTTGGATGGTGGAACGCTATGGCGAAGCCGCTTATACATCAGGCATGAAGGTCTACACGACCGTTGATTCGAAACTGCAAAAAGCAGCGAACCAAGCCGCAATTAAGAACCTACTTGGCTACGATGAGCGTCACGGCTACCGTGGTGCTGAAAAAGTATTGTGGCAGACTGCTCAATCGGCTTGGGACCACGACGAAATCGTTAAACACCTTAAGTCTCAACCAACCTATGGTGATCTAGTCCCTGCAGTAGTAACTGCTGTTGATTCAAAAAGCGCTCAGGTTTGGGTTAAAAACCAAGGCGAAGGCACAATTGAATGGCAAGGCATGAACTGGGCACGCAAGTTCCTAACAGATGACCGTCAAGGCCCAGCTCCTTCTCAAGCAAAAGAGATTCTTGCGGTTGGTGAGCAAGTTTGGGTTCGCCATGAAGCCGTAACAGGCGACGAAGTCTCTGAAGAGCCTACAGAAGAGTCAGCGACATCAGAATCGGAAACACCTGTTGTTTGGCGTCTAAGCCAAGTGCCAAATGCAAACACGGCATTTGTGGCAATGAACCCGAACAACGGCGCAGTATTATCGATGGTGGGTGGCTTTAACTTTGTTCACAACAAGTTCAACCGTGCGACGCAATCTATTCGTCAGGTTGGTTCTGGTATCAAACCATTTATCTATTCAGCAGCGATTGAGAAAGGCTTAACACTGGCTTCACTGATCAACGATGCACCGATTAACCAATGGGATAAGAGCCAAGGTACGGCATGGCGACCAAAGAACTCACCACCTACCTACGTTGGCCCGACTCGTTTACGTATTGGCTTAGCTCAATCGAAAAACGTAATGGCGGTACGTGTACTGCGCGAAGTAGGTCTAGATGATACTCGTAACTACCTAACTCGATTTGGCTTTGATATTGATGAAGTTCCGCGTTCTGAAACCATTGCTCTGGGTGCGGGTAGCTTAACGCCAATGAAAGTAGCTCAAGGTTACTCAGTATTCGCTAATGGCGGCTACTACGTTGAACCTTTCTACATCAGCCGCATTGAGACACCATTTGGTGAGACTGAATTTGAAGCGACACCAAAAGTGGTTTGTAAAGACGATTGCCAACAGCAAATGACCTCAGACCCAATGGCTGATGAGTTTGCAGAGCAAGATGTGGATGCCAAAGTACAATACGCACCTCAAGTTATCTCTGAACAGAACGCATTCCTTGTTCGTGAAATGATGTACAGCAACATCTGGGGTGGCGGTGATTGGAGCGCAGGTACGGGTTGGAACGGTACAGGTTGGCGTGCACAGCCGTTGAAGCGTCGTGACATTGGCGGAAAAACGGGTACCACCAACGATTCGAAAGATACTTGGTACAGCGGTTACGGCCCTGGCATGGTTGCAACGGTATGGGTTGGTTTTGATAACCACAACCGCAACCTAGGCAGAACCAAAGCGAACTCAAATCTTGGTAAGAACCAAATTACGGGTGCAGAAGCTGGCGCGAAAACAGCAGAACCTGCATGGGTTGATTTCATGGGTACGGCGTTAGCGGGTGTTCCTGCTGAGCGTAAAGAGATTCCTGAGAACATCGTCCGTGTTCGTATCGACCGTGAAACTGGCTTACTGACCAACAAGTTCGATAGCTCATCAATGTTCGAGTACTTCGAGAAAGGCACAGAGCCAACCGAGTACATCACTGAACGTTTCAATGATGACATCTACTCAACCTCATCAGGTGAAGCAGTAGAAGAACTGTTCTAACTAAGGTTTGTAGAACCTAGTAACATGAACCAACCAAAAGGGTTGATATGCATTCATATCAACCCTTTTTTATATCTATATCTGACCAGACTAGGCTCTAAATTCAAGCGCTAAGCCGTCTTCTCCAGTTGAGTTCGAATCGTCTCAGCCAATTGCTCGAAACGTCCCTTCAATGGAGAGCCCGGACGGTAGGCAACAACAATGCGACGTGAAGGTGTTGGATTCACAGCAGGTACGTAACACACACCGTCTTTCTGCTTCTCTTTCGGCACCGATAGCTGAGGAAGCAAGGTAATCCCCGCCCCCGCCGCGACCATGTTACGCAGCGTTTCTAAGCTGGTTGCCTTAAAGCGCTCATCATCTTTGGCGCCCGCAGCAAAACAGAAGCCCAAGGCTTGGTCTCTCAAACAGTGACCGTCACCTAGCGCAAGTACGGTTTGTCCATTTAGCTGCAGCATATCGACAGTGTCTTGCTGAGCCCACTCGTGGTCACATGGAACGGCAACACTTAACGGCTCGTCATACACATCGATCTCTTTGAACACCGCCGTTTCATCAACCGCAGCCAGTACTAAGCAATCAAGCTTGCCATCTTCAAGTTGGCTCACTAACTGATGGGTCTGAGCTTCATGCAGGTAAAGCTCAAGATCTGGAAAGCTCTCTTTCAGATGAGGAACAATCTTAGGCAAGATGTAAGGACCCACGGTTGGAATAAAACCAATATGCATTGGCCCCGTCATTGCTTCGCCGTGTCCACTCGCCATATCTTTAAAGGTCTTCACCTCGTTGAGAATGCGCTTGGCTTGCTCAACAAGTTGTAACCCTGATTCTGTAAATATCACCTTCCTTGGGCTACGCTCGGTTAACTGAAGTCCAATTTCATCTTCGAGTTTGCGTATTTGACCGCTTAGTGTCGGCTGACTGACAAAGCACGCTTCTGCCGCTTTTCGGAAGTGTTTATGCTCTGCGAGCGCCACCAAGTATTCAAAGTCACGAATATTCATGATCAGTCTCTTACCTCAGGTTTTAATAAGAACAAGGGGTTTCATAGAAACATTTAAAAGAAAAATGCTCTTGATAGAATTTACCTATCAAAACCATAACATCAAACGATTAGAGCTATCAAAGAATTTATCTAATAATGGGCTCAACAAAACGAAACAGAGCAACGAAAAACGTTAAGCTCTAATAGAACAAAATTAAAAATACTATTTAAGGAAATCAATATGTTTGCATCTAAAGAAGGTCAATCAATCCCTCAAGTAACATTCCCAACTCGCCAAGGCGATGCATGGGTTAACGTAACGACAGAAGAGCTTTTCAAAGACAAGACAGTTATCGTATTCAGCCTACCAGGTGCGTTTACTCCAACATGTTCTTCAAGCCACCTACCTCGTTACAACGAGCTACACTCTGTATTCAAAGAAAACGGTGTTGATGACATTCTGTGTGTTTCTGTAAACGATACATTCGTAATGAACGCTTGGAAAGCAGACCAAGAAGCGGAAAACATCACATTCATCCCAGATGGTAACGGTGATTTCACAGACGGCATGGGTATGCTAGTTGAGAAAAACGACATCGGCTTCGGCAAACGTTCATGGCGTTACAGCATGCTGGTTAAAAACGGCGTGGTAGAGAAAATGTTCATCGAAGAAGACGTACCAGGCGACCCGTTCAAGGTTTCTGATGCTGATACTATGCTTAACTACCTTGCTCCTGAGCACAAAGAGCAAGAGTCAATCACAGTATTCACTAAGCCAGGCTGTCCTTTCTGTATGAAAGCAAAACAGAACCTAATCGACAAAGGTCTGAACTACGAAGAAGTGGTTCTAGGTAAAGATGCAACAACAGTAAGCCTACGTGCTATCTCTGGTCGCACTACTGTTCCTCAAGTATTCATCGGTGGCAAACACATCGGTGGTAGCGAAGAACTAGAAACTTTCCTAGGCTAATCGCTTCATCGCCGATATAGGCTTAGAAGTATCAGCTAACCCACCCTCTTGTGGGTTAGCTATTCCAAACACTCTTATCTGAGTATTGGCAAAAGAATATAGCTGGTGACTCGCCCGTCTTTAACTAACCTATAGTTAGCAATAAAAGCAGAGTCACAAGCTAAACCTAATAAAACAGAATCACAAAACTGACCCACTATCCTGACTCTCAAAAAATCACCAGAGTTGGAGGGGTTCGTTCAAACCAAATTTAGCCATTGCGAGAAAATTATTATGAAACAAGTCAATGTAGATGTAGCAGTTATCGGGGGCGGTACGGCAGGTCTAGGTTCTTACCGCGCTGCAAAAGCACACACTGACAGTGTCGTGATGATTGAAGGCGGCCCTTACGGTACAACCTGTGCTCGTGTTGGTTGTATGCCATCTAAACTGCTTATTGCAGCTGCAGAAAGTGTGCATCACATCGAGAAAGCTCCTGCTTTTGGCGTTCACCCACAAGGTGATATCGTGATTAACGGCCGTGAAGTGATGGACCGAGTGAAGTTCGAACGTGACCGTTTTGTTGGTTTTGTTTTAGAAGGTGTTGATGAAATTCCAGAGCAAGACAAGATCTCTGGCTACGCAAAATTCTTAGATGACAACACGCTACAAATTGATGACCACACGCTTGTCACCGCTAAACGTATTGTTATCGCAACCGGTTCTCGCCCTGCATATCCTGCAGTTTGGAATGAGCTTGGTGACCGCCTAATCATTAACGATGACGTGTTCAACTGGGATGATTTACCAGAGTCGGTTGCGGTATTTGGTCCGGGCGTTATTGGCCTAGAGCTTGGTCAGTCACTGCATCGCTTAGGTGTAAATACCAAGCTGTTCGGTTTGGGTGGTCAAGTTGGCCCAGTTACCGACCCAGAAATCATGGCGTACGCAGATAAAGCCTTCAATGAAGAGTTCTACCTAGATGCTGACGTAAAAATCGAAAGCATGAAGCGCATTACCACTGAATCAGGTGAAGCTCGCGTCGAAATCCAGTTCATCAATAAGCAAGGTGAACTAGAAACCAACATCGTTGAGTATGTGCTGGCAGCAACAGGCCGTCGTCCTAACACTGATAAGCTTGGCCTAGAGAATACCTCTCTTGAGCTTGATGAGCGTGGTGTGCCAATTGCCGACCACTACACGCTACAAACATCACTGCCATCGGTATTTATTGCCGGTGATGCAAGTAACCAACTGCCTCTACTGCATGAAGCAGCAGACCAAGCACGTATTGCGGGTGATAATGCAGGTCGCTTCCCTGAGATTCGTGCAGGCCTACGCCGCTCTAAAATCTCAGCGGTATTCTCTGACCCGCAAATCGCGATGGTTGGTGAAACCTACAAAGAGATCACCACACGCTTAGGCACATGTGGCTGTTTCGCAACGGGTGAAGTGTCTTTCGAAAACCAAGGTCGTTCTCGAGTGATGCTGCGCAACAAAGGTATTCTGCACGTATACGGCGAGCAAGGTACAGGCCGCTTCCTTGGTGCTGAGATGATGGGACCAAACGCAGAACACTTGGCTCACTTGTTAGCATGGGCACACCAGAACAAGATGACGGTTTCTGAGATGCTAGACATGCCGTTCTACCACCCAGTAATCGAAGAGGGTGTACGAACTGCACTACGTGACCTCAATGCGAAACTGCACCTAGGCCCAGAGATGGTGAAACACTGCCTAGATTGTGGCCCTGGTTGTTAAATTATTGATATTTAATATAAATAGCTTACCTTTGGTAAGCTATTTTTCTATTTACCCACATATTTCATAATGTTTTCCACACCAAGTATGATTAAAGTCACTTGGTTACTTTTAGATACATTTCGACACTTCCATTCATCCCCTTGCATACCTCTATAATAGTAACTCATCGAAAGGTGACCTTTATTCCATAAAGGGAATTTTCAGCAATTTACTACAACTAAAATGTTCACAAGGAAGATGTAATGTTCAAACAAAGTTTGCTAGCAGCAACCATTACTTTGGCTTTAATTGGGTGCGGCTCAGACTCCAATTCAGGATCAAGCGAGGAAACTATAACCTCATACCAATTTATTGATTCTGCTGTTGAAGGGTTATCATACACAACAAGCTCAGGGTTAAATGGAGTAACGGATTCAGAAGGGAATTTCAACGCCCTCCCGAACGATTCAGTCACCTTTTATATTGGTGGTCCTGATGGTGTAAAAGTAGGAGCAGCTTCAGTGCAAGAAGTAGTAACACCGTTTGAAGCAGCTGGTAAATACAACAGAGCGATAAACTTAGCGGTTCTACTCCAGTCTGTTAATAACCAATTTGGTAGTTCCGGAAGCGGCGTTTTAACTATCCCGGAAAAGCTACAAGACAGAGACGATCAGCAAGTTGCTGATGCGTTAGTCAACCTTAGACTCGACAATATCAGCAGTGTTGAGACTTTTTTAACTGAGATTGGCGTTGCTTCCACGAACATAGTGACTGACGCTGAAGCTATCGCACATATGTCTGATTCTTTTGGTGAAATGGTGCGTGGAGACGTTGATACCAACAACCCGTTCGCACAAGGTGGTCATAAACACGTACGCTATATCGATGTTACTCAGTATAAAATCGCTACAGACTTAGACCCACAAACATTTACCTACGTACATGCAGATAAAACCCTGCCAATCGAGCTCTTTGAAAAAACTCGTGGCATGACATCTATGGACTTCACTTTAGATTCAGAAAACGTAGTTATGCTTGCTGGCTCAAACGACACCTCCCTTTCGGAAAGCAGAGCTGAAGATTATTTAAACTGCCTCGCGGCAGGCCATAACTTTGTTGATAAAAGCTGTGATGGAATCCCCGACGAAAATCATTCGATCATTAAAAATGGGACATTCGCTTACCAACTGCAAGACCCTGAAGGTGTTCAAGAAACCAACGAACCATTTCCTTGGGATGAGTTCAATTTTGGTCCATTCCAAGCAAGCACTATTAGTGAGTTAAATCACTTCAATGAACGAGTTCGAGACGATAAAGATGATAGAGATATCGACTCCGCATGGCAGCGTGAAGTTATCTCAGGAGCTTACGACCCGATTACTGGCATCTACACAGAGATTACTAACAAAACAGAGTTAAATGGAGATAGCTGTGATCTATCGCCATCAAGTTGCACCGATAGCCGAAACACTCAGTTAGTCGCATTCTATTATCCTGTAGATGAGGCTGGAGGTGAGCGCTACGTAAACTTTGAAGGTGAATGGGTTAACACTCAGATTTGCGCAGACAACTCCGTAGCAAAGGAAAGCTACTCTTTCTCAGAATCCAATGTCACCATCAGCGGTTCGGAATGTCAAAATGGAACCGCACAAGACAATACCCATGACGAACCATACACCTATGAAGATTTAGCTAACATCGATTATTGGTGGTTCAACCAAACAGGTCGACAATCTCAGGCAACCCTTACAGAGTTGAACACGGTCGTGCGCTTCTGTGATCAAGATGACTATGTTCAGGGTGACGTGTGCTCTGACAATAAAGAGTATTTCGTCAAATGGGAATACCAACCTGCTGGGACAGACTGGGATCAAGGCTTGTTAATCCGTACGAAGAAATCTAAGTCGGGTCAAGTTGTTGGTCGTAGCATAATGCAAAAAGTATCTAGCTAACTGTTTCAGAATTAGTCATATAAAAAAGCCTCGCATAACAGCGAGGCTTTTCATTGAACTAAGAATGACTTAACAACAGCTGTTTTTCTCAGCAGCAATCACAGAGATCTCAACAAGTAGCGCTTCGCGAGCCATGTCGCCAGTCACACATGCGCGAGCTGGAGCGTGACCTTCTGGAACCCATGCATCCCAAACTGCGTTCATTTCTTGGAAGTCTTTCATGTCTTTCAAGTAAATCGTTGCTGACAGCATGTGCTCTTTGTCGCTGCCTGCTTGATCAAGTAGGGCTTCGACTTTATCCAGCATCGTTTGTGTTTGCTCAGTGATGTCTTTGGTTGCATCAGCACACACTTGGCCACATAGGTAGATAGTGCCGTTGTGTTTCACAATACGGCTCATGCGTTGTTTGGTTTCTTGGCGCTCAATCATCGACTTTCTCTCTCTGTGTCACCGTGATCCAATATCTTGTGACGTGTTATTATCAGGGCAACAAGCATAACGCGAATCAAACCCAAGGTGACATGCATTCATTGCAATAAAAGTGAAAAAATCCGTAACAAGCTCGGTCGTTGCCAGCGTTGCATGAATCAGCTGATGGTGTTGTCGATTTTGAGTTGGGGAGTATGGTGGCTATTTTTCAGAGAAGACCCAAAAACCATCAATGCCATCGCTTTGATGATGGCCGCTTTCGCATTCAGTGGCTTGTTGTCGTTGCATTGGATAATGAAGTTTGTCGTGCTGCCTTTAAGGAACAAAAAGCGTTAACAGAGAGACTTTGCTAGATAAGTGATAAAGGCTAGATGTCCAATTAAATGACTCGCCTTAGCAAGCCGTCATCATTTCCCAAACAGCAGATAGAAAAAAGCCCCAGAACCAATCGATTCTAGGGCTTTCTTAGAAAATTCTAAGAAAAAGCAGTGGTACTTTAATAGACCGGGCTTTTCTTAGTTTGTTCCCAAAAAAGATCAGATTTTTGATCTTTTTTTTAGGAGCTATAAAATCAATGCCTTATGCAACATTAACCTTAGCAATTATCTGCTCTACCAAGTTCACTTCCAATGCCACTTCATCACACGCATGTTGACGAGGACACTGGTCACAATCTTTCAGTACCTTCTCAGGCAACAGAGATTTCGATGTCGGTAAGAAATCATGCTTCATGAAGAACTCAGGTGTACGAGTCAGCACAAACACCTTCTTGATGGCCATTTGTCGCGCTTTCTCAACCAAGTGCTGCACAATTGCGGTACCCTGCCCTTGACCTTGCCAGCCAGCTTCGACACCCAGTGAACGGATTTCCGCTAGGCCAGAGTCATACACATAGAGTGATGCACAACCTGTCACCTCACCATGATGCTCTGCGACCGCAAACGAGCCAATATCACGCACCAGTTCATTACGAGAACGAGGTAGGTTTTCACCCATGTTCGCCCAGTAAGCGACCATACCTTCCAACGCTTCAATATCGGTCAGACGAGCAGGACGAACCTTGACGATGGACGTATCACGCTGTGATAAACGTTTCTCAGCTTGGTCAACCGCGTAAGCCACTTGCTGTGGAGATACACCGCCTAGCGCGCTACGTTTTTCAAGACACGATTCAATGGTCAGGATGTCATACACATCTTCCTCAATCACCTCAGAGAACTCTTTCATCTCTGCGATGGTTAATTCTTCTAATGCACAGCCTTTAGCAATCGCCGCCACTACCGTCACACCAACAATATGGTGAGCTTCACGGAAAGGAATCCCTTTCGCTACTAGGTAATCAGCCAATTCAGTTGAGTTCGCGTAGCCTTGTTTCGCGGCTTCAAGTGTACGTTCGCCGTTCACTTTAATGCCGTCAAAACAGAGTGCTGCCATTTCCATACAATCATTCCAAGTATCTAAAGCGTCGAACAGACCTTCTTTATCTTCTTGCATGTCTTTGTTGTACGCCAAAGGCAGAGCTTTTACTGTCATCATCATTGCCGCTAATGAACCGTAAACACGGCCAGTTTTGCCACGGATAAGCTCTAGCGCATCTGGGTTTTTCTTTTGTGGCATCAGAGATGAACCTGACGTCACGGTATCCGCTAACTCGATGAAGTTTGATTCACCTGAGTTGTAGAAAATCATATCTTCTGCAAGACGCGAAAGGTGAAGCATAGAGATAGAAGCAATCGACATTAGCTCCATCACATGGTCGCGGTCAGAAACTGAATCTAGAGAGTTGCGCGTTGCACGACGGAAACCTAAGTTGTGAGCTAACTCTTCACGGTCCATCGGGTAAGCTGTTCCAGCAAGGGCACCAGAACCCAGCGGACATGTGTCTAGACGCTTAATCGCATCATTCAAACGTGAATAATCACGCTCAAGCATTTCAACGTAAGCCAAGCACCAGTGAGCAAAAGTTACCGGCTGAGCACGTTGTAAGTGAGTGTAGCCAGGAAGCACGGTTTCTTGATGCTGAGAAGCAACGTTCACCATTTGGCTTTGTAGGCGATCCAATGCCAGTAGCAGTTGGTTACCTTGCTGACGACACCATAGTTTCAGGTCTGTCGCCACTTGGTCGTTACGAGAACGGCCAGTGTGAAGTTTTTTGCCCAAGTCACCGACTTTGCCGATAAGTTGCTGCTCAACCCAGCTGTGAATATCTTCTGCATCAGAACGTAGAATCTGTTCAGGATCTTCCATCACCTCAAGTTTTAGCTCATTCAGCGCTAACTCAAGCTTCTGTTGCTCTTCTTCTGTTAATACGTTGACCGACAGTAGAGCTTTAGACCAGGCAATTGAGCCCACAATGTCTTGCTCAGCCAATCGGTAATCAAAACGAAGAGAATCGTTAAAATCTTTGAACCGGGTGTCTGCTGCTTGGGTAAATCTACCGCCCCATAATGCCATTGTGTATCTCCTAATTGCACAGTGCTCACTGTTTTTGCAAATGATAATTCTGATTAAGATTCAGTATTTTTCTGATGGTTTAAACTTACGGCAATTCAAAATGAAAATAAAGTATTAATTCATTATTTTCACATATTTATTCACCAACAGTTCAATCCATTGATTATTTTTAGCGTGGAGCGCGAATTATATGCCATCCGATAGGAAAAACCGAAGCTGATTTATTAGGCAAATAGAAAGTAAAAAGCCCACTCACTAATCAATAGTGAATGGGCTTTGCATAATAATGTCTGTTTACTAACCTTCAATCTTTCATCAAAGGCTAGCTCACTAACTCATTGTTAAGATTACTTTTGGCTATTCAAAGCACGGATACGGCTTGATAGCGAGTAAAGGCGGATGAAGCCTTCAGCATGGCTTTGGTCGTAAACTTCATCTTCACCAAAGGTTGCAAACTCTTCTGAGTACAGGCTGTTGTCAGAACGCTTCTGAGTCACCGTTGCATGGCCTTTGTAAAGCTTGATAACCACTTCACCATTCACGTCTTGTGCTAGCTCTTCTGTCGCGGCAAGGATTGACTTACATAGTGGAGTGAACCAACGACCATCGTATACAAGGTGAGAAGCCTTAACACCGAGCTCTTCACGGAATTCGAATGCCGCTTTATCAAGAACCAGTTGCTCTACTGCACGCAGTGCTTCCATCATGATTGTGCCACCCGGAGTTTCGTAACAACCACGAGACTTCATGCCAACAAGACGGTTCTCTACGATATCGATACGACCAACACCGTGCTTAGCACCTTTCTCGTTTAGGTAAACCAGTGCGTTGTATGGCGTCATTGTTTCGCCATCAACCGCAACCACTTCGCCTTTTTCAACTTTAAGCGTCACTGTTTCAGATTCGTTTGGCGCTTGCTCAGGGTCTACAGTCCAAGCCCAGCAATCTTCGTTAGGTGCATTCCATGTGTTTTCTAGAACGCCGCCTTCTGTTGAGATGTGCCATGCGTTTGCATCACGCGAGTAAATCTTAGTAAGAGAAGCCGTACAAGGGATGTTACGCTCAGCCAGGTAATCTAGACACTCTTCACGACTCACTAGATCCCATTCACGCCATGGTGCAATTACGTGTAGATCAGGTGCTAGTGCAGCAAATGCGCCTTCAAAACGAACTTGGTCATTACCTTTACCAGTACAGCCGTGACACAGTGCGTCTGCACCTACTTTACGTGCGACTTCAACCTGTGCTTTCGCGATGATTGGACGCGCCATCGACGTACCTAGTAGGTATTTACCTTCGTAGTAAGCGCCCGTTTTCAGCGTTGGGTAGATGTAGTCAGCAACCATCTCTTCTTTAAGGTCTGCGATGTAACACTCAGATGCACCAGAAGCTTTTGCTTTCTCTTCGATACCAATCAACTCTTCGTCGCCTTGACCAACATCCGCAACAAACGCAACCACTTCACAGTCATAGTTCTCTTTCAACCATGGAATGATTACTGATGTGTCTAGACCGCCAGAGTAGGCTACTACAACTTTCTTTACGTTAACTTTGCTCATTTTCTTTCTCCTAGTTTCCATACTGCACATGGCGGTCAGCGTTGGAAATGACTTCATAATTATATGTTTATTTAATTTGTCTAAATTCTTTAAGTAGTGACTCGTTGTGAGACCTACTGAGGTAAAAACTGTGTTCCTATGCTTTTACCTGAAAACAGTTGTGTTAGCTTTTCTGGGTATCGCCAAGTGGCAACTTCGATTGGTCGTCCAAGGTCGTTAGCGGCTTCTAGTGCAGCTTGAACCTTAACGATCATGCCGTCGGTAATCACTTTGCCGGCAATAAGGTCATCGGCTTGCTGTTGATTAAGACTTGGAATGAGGTGGCCTTTGCCATCCAACACACCACTTACATCAGAAAGCAGTACCAGTTCAGCATCAAGTGCGCCCGCAACGGCAACCGCAGCTTGGTCGGCATTGACGTTCATCAGTTGACCTTGCTCAGTAAGACCAATTGAGCTAATGATTGGCAGTGCGCCCGCATTAAGAATCGCTTGCAGAACGGTTGAGTCGCCCGGCTCCGCTTTTCCTACCGCGCCCAGTTCAGGGTTCAGTTCGCTCACTTTGCATAAACCACCGTCTGCTAGGCTTAAACCAACGGCATTGATACCGTCTTTAATTGCCTGACCTTGAAGTAGTTTGTTGGCCGTGCCCGCTAGTGCACCAGCGATCACAGGGATCTGATCATAAGGAGTAACACGTAGCCCTTCTTTCTTAACGGTTTCTAGATTCAACTTATTCATCAAATCATCAACAAGGTAACCGCCACCGTGAACAATCACGATTGGTCGTTGTGCCTGTTGTTGGTAAGCAGAGATAGCACCAAATAACTTGCTAAGTGTTTCACCACAAGATAGCGCAGCGCCACCTAACTTTATGATTAATGGTTGATTATTAAGGCTCATATCTAGATTTCCTTACACTAACGCAGTTAATGGCGCAAAACCATAACGTAAATTCAAACACTGCATCGCTTGGCTAGATGCACCCTTTAATAAGTTATCAATCGCTGAAACAACGATGATGTGATGACCTTGAACCTTCCAACCTAAGTCGCAGAAAGGTGTCTGTTCTACATCTTGAATTCTTGGCAGTGTCTCTTCGAGTAGTCTCACTGCTGGTTTACCTTGGTAAGCTTGTTCAAAGGCATCTTGTATCTGTTGTTCTGTCACGCCTTCAGCCAGTTTCATGGTGATGGTCGCTAAAATACCGCGCTTAAAGTTGCCGAGGTGTGGAGTGAAAATCACATCACATCCTAAATGTGCAGCCATTTCAGGTTGATGACGGTGATTGAAGACGCCATAAGCTTGCAGGCTTACTTCGCAGAAGCTGTTAACCATCGTCGCCTTGCGGCCTGCACCAGTCACACCGCTAGTCGCGTTAATCACTGGCCATTGGTTTTCATCCAGTAACTTGGCCTCAACCAAAGGTTTAATCGCCAGTTGTGATGCCGTTGGGTAACAACCCGCGACAGCGACAAGCTGAGCTTCTTTAATTTCTTGTTCGTTCCATTCCGCTAAACCGTAAGCCGCTTTGTCTAGCCATTGTTCGTGTTGATGTTCAAAACCGTAAAACTCTTGATAGAAGTTTTCGCCTTTAACTCTGAATGCTCCCGATAGGTCGAAGACTTGGCAATCGTTCTCTAGAAAGATTGGCGCTAGGTCGTGACTAACCTCGTGTGCCGTTGCTAAGAAAATCACATCAGACTGTTTAGCTACTTCTTCCGGATTTGTTAAAGGTTGTACTGGCATATCAATCAAACCAGCTAACTTACCGTGCAGTGCCGCAATAGGTTTACCTGCGTCTACACTATTGGCTGAGACATATAAACCTGATAGCGTGAGCTCAGGGTGTCTGTTTATCATTAGAGCCAGTTCTGCTCCTGTGTAGCCGCTTGCGCCAATGATCGTGGTTTTCAACATCTCAACACATCCATTTTTGAGGTAAGTTACATTTCAAATTTGACTATTCATACTTAATTTTTAGCTTTATTTGATTTCTTATGCATTAAATATGATTTAATATGTGTTTTACCGACTTATGGTTTTCCTGTCAATAGTAGAAGTGAAGTTATTATGCAATTACCGAGTTTTCTTGAGGTCTACAAAGGCCTAATTTCCACAGACTCTATTAGCTCGACCGATCCAAGCTGGGATCATGGCAACGAGAAAGTGATCGAAAAAATGGCTCAATGGTTTAAAGACGTAGGCTTTAGCGTTGAAGTCGTGGAAGTCGAACCCGGCAAGCATAATATGGTCGCTAAGATGGGATCGGGCGAAGGTGGCTTGCTACTTGCGGGACACAGCGACACAGTGCCATTTGATGAAGGACGTTGGAACTTCGACCCTCACGCACTAACAGAACACAACAATCGCTTCTATGGGTTAGGCACGGCCGATATGAAAGGCTTTTTCGCTTTCGTTTATGAAGCGGCAAAGAAGATGGATTGGAGCAAACAGACCAAGCCGCTATATGTATTGGCAACCTGTGACGAAGAGACCACCATGCTGGGTGCGCGTCATTTCACTGAAAATGCACCGTTTAAACCGGATTACTGCATTATTGGTGAGCCAACCAGCCTTGTGCCGATTCGTGGCCATAAAGGCCATGTTGCTAACGCTGTGCGAGTAACGGGTAAATCAGGTCACTCTTCTGATCCTGCATTAGGTGTCAACGCCATCGAGATCATGCATGAAGTGTTGTTCGCTTTAATGCAACTGCGTGACAAGCTAGTCAAAGAGTATCACCACCCGGGTTTCGCAATTCCAAGCCCCACTCTAAACCTTGGCCATATCCACGGTGGCGACAGTGCCAACCGTATCTGTGGTTGCTGTGAGCTGCACTATGATGTGCGTCCTTTGCCAGGTATCAGCCTAGATGGCTTGGATAACATGCTGCGCAGCGCACTTAAAGAAGTGGAAGCAAAATGGCCGGGCAGAATCGAGATTACGCCACTGCACGAACCTATCCCAGGTTATGAGTGCCAACACGACCATCCATTTATTGGTGGCATGGAATCCGTTTGTGAGATTGAATCGCAAACCGTCAACTACTGCACTGAGGCACCTTTCCTTCAAGAACTTTGCCCAACCTTAGTGCTGGGTCCAGGCTCAATCGACCAAGCTCACCAACCAGATGAGTTCCTAAGCTTCGATTTTATCGATCCAACGATTGATGTTCTGAGTAAGTCGATCCGCAAATATTGTTTCTAGTTATTACTTTTCTTCCAATATTTTCGTATAAAAGCTACCCGAAAAGGTGGCTTTTATTCTGTTATCCCAGACACAGCCTGATCTTGTAATTAAATTTCACTTTAATTCCGAACTATTGGGAAATTTACTTCTCCCGCATTTCGAAAACTAATAATTGCAAACTTAGAATGCTTTATTTGACTAGATACAGCACTTTTCGCTAGATTGTGTACTTAACAAGGAACAATGGATGTAATTTTTTTACGAGGCAGGATGACAATGAACGAGAAATACGCCGCTCTCAAGAGTAACGTAAGCATGCTGGGACGCTTGCTAGGTAACACAATCCAAGATGCACATGGTGACGTTATCTTAGAGAAAGTGGAGACTATCCGTAAACTTTCCAAATCCGCCCGCGCAGGCAACAAAGCTGACCGTGACAGCCTAGTTGAAGAAATCAAAAACCTGCCGAACGAACAACTCACTCCTGTTGCTCGTGCATTTAACCAATTTCTCAACCTCACCAACATGGCAGAGCAGTACCACACCATCTCTCGCCACTGTGAAGAGCATGTTTGTGAACCAGACGTGCTGCAATCTCTATTTTCCAAATTAAACCAGAATGACATCAGCAAGCTAGACGCGGCTCAAGCCGTTCGCGACCTGAACATTGAACTCGTTCTGACTGCACACCCAACAGAAATCACTCGTCGCACCATGATCAACAAGCTAGTTAAGATCAACGAGTGTCTGTCTAAATTAGAATTAAGCGACCTATCACACAAAGAGCGCGTGAAAACCGAACGCCGCCTAGAGCAACTGATCGCTCAAGGTTGGCACTCAGATGTGATTCGTCAGCAACGCCCTACGCCACTTGATGAAGCGAAATGGGGCTTTGCGGTTGTTGAAAACTCACTTTGGGAAGCTGTACCAGATTTCCTACGTGAAATGGACGGCCGACTAAAAGGCTACCTTGGTGAAGGTCTACCAATTGATGCACGCCCAGTACACTTCTCATCTTGGATGGGCGGTGACCGCGATGGCAACCCATTCGTAACGCACACCATCACTAAGGAAGTTCTGCGCCTATCTCGTTGGAAAGCTGCCGATCTTTACTTAGGCGACGTAAACGAGCTGATTACCGAACTGTCGATGACTAAGTGTAATGATGCCGTTCGTGAGCTAGCAGGTGATGAACACGAAGCTTACCGTGCAATCCTGAAGAACCTACGCACTCTACTGAACAACACGCTAGAAGTGCTGGATGCAAAATTGCATGACACAGAGGTTCCGAAGAAAGAAACACTACAGAACATCGAGCAACTTTGGACACCGCTTTACGCATGTTACCAATCGCTGCACGAATGTGGCATGGGCGTAATCGCAGACGGTTCTCTGCTTGATACTCTGCGCCGCCTAAAAGCGTTCGGTGTACACCTAGTTCGTCTCGATGTGCGTCAAGAAAGTACTCGTCACTCAGATGTACTGTCTGAACTGACTCGCTACTTAGGCATTGGTGATTATGACCAATGGAGCGAGCAAGACAAGATTGCTTTCTTAACCAATGAATTAAGCTCAAAACGTCCACTACTTCCTCGTGATTGGGAGCCATCTGAACAGGTTAAAGAGGTTTTAGACACCTGTAAGGTCATTGCTGCTCAACCGCGTGAAGCGTTTGGGGCTTACGTGATTTCTATGGCTCGTACTGCATCGGATGTACTGGCTGTTCACTTGCTGTTGCAAGAGTGTGGTTGCCCGTATCGCATGGACGTGTGCCCACTGTTCGAAACGCTAGACGACTTGAACAACTCAGAAGCGGTAATGAAGCAGCTAATGAGCATCGACTTGTACCGTGGCTTTATCCAAAACCATCAAATGGTGATGATTGGATACTCTGACTCAGCGAAAGATGCGGGCGTAATGTCTGCAGGTTGGGCGCAATACGATGCGATGGACAAGCTGGTTAAGGTTTGCGACGAAGAAGGCATTGAACTGACTCTATTCCACGGTCGTGGCGGTACAGTTGGTCGTGGTGGTGCTCCGGCGCACGCAGCCCTTCTTTCTCAGCCACCGAAGAGCTTGAAAGGCGGCTTACGTGTAACTGAGCAAGGTGAAATGATCCGCTTTAAGCTTGGCTTACCAGATGTTGCTGTAAACAGCTTTAACCTATACGCAAGTGCGATTCTAGAAGCAAACCTTCTACCACCACCTGAGCCTAAACAAGAATGGCGCGACCTAATGGAAGTGCTGTCTCAAGTCTCTTGTGAGGCTTACCGTAACGTGGTTCGTGGTGAAGAGAAATTCGTACCTTACTTCCGTCAAGCGACGCCTGAACTGGAGCTAGGTAAACTGCCTCTTGGTTCTCGCCCTGCGAAACGTAACCCGAATGGCGGCGTAGAAAGCCTACGTGCAATTCCATGGATCTTCTCTTGGAGCCAAAACCGTTTGGTACTGCCTGCATGGTTAGGCGCTGGTGAAGCGATTCAATACTCAGTAGACCAAGGCCATCAAGCGCTACTTGAAGAGATGTGTCGTGAATGGCCATTCTTCTCAACTCGTCTTGGTATGTTGGAAATGGTGTACTCGAAGTGCAACATGGAAATTGCGAAGTACTACGACCAGCGTCTTGTTGACGAAGAGCTATTACCTCTGGGTGAGTTACTGCGTGAACAGCTACAAAAAGACATCAAAGCGGTACTGAATGTAGAAAATAATGAGAACTTGATGCAGAGCGACCCTTGGGGGCTTGAGTCAATTCGCCTACGTAACATCTACGTTGAGCCACTAAACATGCTTCAAGCAGAACTGCTTTACCGTACTCGTAAGTGTGAAACACCACCAGCAGAGCTAGAAGAAGCGCTAATGGTGACGATTGCAGGCATTGCAGCAGGTATGCGAAACACTGGTTAATTAGTGATTCCTACTATAACCTGATCAGCATTTATATCTAAAAAAAGAACAAAAGGTCGCCACGTGCGACCTTTTTATTTTGCAAAATAACCACTAGTGAGTATTTTGCCAGTTTTTTGGGTTATTTTGTCCATGTATTCTACTTTATGCTTATTATTTAGATATACTACTGCTCCGCTGCGGAAACACTCCAAAAAAATAATCTGCAGCAACTTGACCAATAAACTGGTCAACCTAGGTGATAAACGGCTTTGTAAGGTGACATAACCAACCGATGAGTTGGTGCTACTTAGACATAACCAATATAACGTGCCATTAGAAGCACACTTGTTGTTTAAGTATTTGTTTACTGTTTACCATTTGGATTTCAGACATGTCATTACCACACGTAATTCTAACCGTTTTAAGTACACGCGATGCTACTGGTTACGATATCACAAAAGAATTCTCCGCAAGCATTGGTTACTTCTGGAAAGCTAGCCATCAACAAGTTTACCGCGAGCTAAATAAAATGGCTCAGAACGACCAGGTAACTTGCGTGCTTGAGCCTCAAGAAGGCAAACCTGATCGTAAAGTTTACTCTATCACTGATGCTGGCCGTGGCGCGCTAGGTGAATGGTTTGAACAACCAACTGCACACCCAACCGTTCGTGACGAGTTCTCAGCTAAGCTAATGGCTTGTGCTGTACAACCTTCTGACGCTTACCGTTTACAACTTGCTGAGCTAGTAGAAGAGTCTCGCAAACTGGTTTCTCACTACAAAGAAATCGAAGCAGCTTACTACGCAACGCCATCGACACTAGACAAGCAAGCACGCCTTGAGCGTCTAACACTTCGTCGTAACCTACTTATCCGTGAAGCATGGATTGTATGGGCTGAAGAAGTACTGCTTGAACTTGGCGCTCTAGCTTAAGTTAAGCTAGAAAAGCAAAAGGCTTGAACTCTATGAGTCCAAGCCTTTTTTGTATCTATAGGATTTGAAATGTTACTGCCAGAGGCTTTTTACAAGTGCTTAGGCTTTACTTCTTAGACTTTTCTTACAGCGCAGCGACTTGCGGACGAACACCTAGCGTATGGCAAAGTGCATAAGTCATTTCTGCACGGTTTAGCGTGTAGAAGTGGAAATCTTTCACACCTTCACGGCTCAGTGTACGAACCATATCAATTGCTTGGCTAGCACCAACAAGCTGACGAGTCGTTGGATCATCATCCAAACCTTCAAACTGCTTCGCCATCCAGCCCGGTACTTTTACGTTGTTCATCGCAGCAAAGCGAGATGCTTGCTTGAAGTTAGAAACCGGTAAGATGCCCGGAACAATCTCCACATCCACACCTGCCGCTACACAACGGTCACGAAAACGTAGGTAGCTTTCTACATCGAAGAAGAACTGAGTGATTGCACGGTTAGCACCCGCATCCACTTTACGCTTTAGGTTAATAAGATCAGATTGAGCGCTTTTTGCTTCAGGGTGAACCTCAGGGAATGCCGCTACTGAGATATCAAAATCGTGGCGAGATTTAAGTAGTTCAACTAAATCAGATGCGTACATCTCTGGCGCGCCGCCGCCTGCTGGAATGTCACCACGCAGCGCAACAATACTCTCGATACCATTTGCCCAGTAATCGTCAGCGATTTGAATCAGCTCTTCGCGGCTCGCATCAATACACGTTAAGTGAGGTGCCGCCACTAGGCCAGTTTGGTTTTTAATTTCTTTAATGATTGAGTGGGTACGATCACGTTCACCCGAGTTTGCACCGTAAGTTACCGATACAAATTTTGGTTGAAGTGTTTTAAGACGGTGAACAGAATTCCACAGGGTCTCTTCCATCTTCTCACTGCTCGGTGGAAAAAACTCAAATGACACATTGATGTTGTCAGAAAGCTCAGCGATATTCTGATTTAAAGCGTCGATATGACTAGCGTGTGTGTATCCCATCTTACTCTCCCTGTGGCAAAAGCAACCACTAAAAACTCAAATCCTTAAACGACGTTTAGACGTCTATATGTCTGTAGAATGTATTGAATACGATTTAATGTCAACAGATCCATTATGAATTTTTCTCAAGTAGATCGTGAGTAAAACTCAAGTCGTTAAATGGGTCGCAAAGCAGAAATAATGTAGAAAAAAGGCTGAAAAACACATCGTGCTTTCAGCCTTATTTATCTTAGTGAATAGTATGCTATTTACGCATTAAAACAATTGATCTGAGTATTAAACCAACCGATCTGAGTATCAGAACAGGCTAGACATTCTGTTTAGGTCAGATTGAATTGCACCTGCCGTTACTTCACGACCGGCACCTGGGCCACGAATAACCAATGGATTATCTTTGTACCATTTGCTCTCAATCGCAAAGATGTTGTCGCAAGGCAACAAGTTCGCCAGAGCATGTTCTTTCGACAGTGCTTCAACGCCTACGGTTGCCTTACCGTTCTTCTCCAAACGCGCTACGTAACGCAGAACTTTCTGTTGAGAGTGCGCTTTCTCTAAACGCTCAGCCAGCTCTTCGCTCAGTACAGAAGCTTTGTCGAAGAAGTCATCCACAGATAGATCTTGCAGCTCTGCAGGTACGAGCGATTCCACTTTTACGTTTTCAGGCTCGATATCCAAACCAGATTCACGCGCCAGAATCACCAGCTTACGCATCACGTCTGAGCCATCTAGGTCAGCACGAGGGTCAGGTTCCGTAAGGCCTTGTTGCCATGCTAAGTCAACCAACTCGCTGAACGGCACGGTGCCATCAAACTGTTGGAACAACCAAGACAACGTGCCCGAGAAAATGCCAGACAACGCAATGATGTCATCGCCACTTTCACGTAGGTCACGTACCGTGTGGTTAATCGGCAATCCAGCACCCACTGTCGCGTTGTACAACCAATGACGGCTGATCTTAGCGAAAGCATCTTGTACTTGATGGTAATACTCGCTCGATGCAGAACCTGCCACCTTGTTCGCCGAGATTAGGTGAATACCTTGTTGTGCGATTTGCAGATACTTTGCTGCAAGCACTGGGCTCGCAGTCACATCCAGAACCACTGCTTCGTCATAACCTTGAATAGAGCCCAAACGCTCTAACCAGTCGTTACCATTGTTAGCAATAGATTCGTCGTCAAAGCGCTTACCTACCGAAGTCGCATCAATGCCTTGATCGTCGAACCAATAGGTTTGGCTATCAACCACGGCAACCAATTCAAAGTTCATTCCACGGCGCTTTTCAAGTTCCGCTTTTTGCTCAGCAAACAGGCTTAACCAGCTTGAACCAATATTGCCCTTACCACACAAGGCAATCGCAACACGCTTCTGCGCTTGGAACAGTTGAGAGTGAATGCCTTTCACTAGGCTTGATGTTTCACTCTTACGAATCACAGCCACCAAGCTTAAGCCAGAGTTCGCTTCTGAGATGAACTCAACCGGCGAGCTCTTAAGCTGCTGGTAGAAGCCGTAGCAATGATTCGGGTTCTTAGTCACACCTGCACCCACTGCAGCAATCAGAGAGAAACCTTCTTTTAGCTTAATTTCCGCTTCAATCGCATGATCTTGGAGATATTCTAATGCACCACCAGCGATCTCTTCCGTATAGGCAAGACGCAAGCAGTGTTGATCCGGTTCAAGCTCATAAGCAAGCGGCTCAAGTTGAGCACGCTTAAGCCCTTCAAGCACTTCACTCTCTAGACGGTCGAAATCATGGCCGTGACCAAAGGTCAGCTGCACGATAAGCACTTCATCCAGAGAGGTAATGATTTTTGCGCCACGACCCGATGCCAGTACACGCTCGATCTGTGTAGAGCCCGCCTCCGGCTGATAGCTGCAGCGTAAGCTGAGATCCATAGCACTTTGAGCCACAGGCTGTAGCGTTCGGCTGTGAAGCACTGGAGCCGCTAGACGAGCGAGTTCACTGGCTTCATCAAGGCGAAGTAGAGGCAGTAGACACGCATCTGAAACCAGACGAGGGTCAGCGCTGTAAACGCCCGCCACATCACTCCAAATCGTCACGCGTTCAACTTCAGCCAAAGCACCAATCACGGTTGCTGAGTAATCCGAGCCGTTACGGCCAAGTAGAACCGTTTCACCCTCAGTGTTTTGAGCCATAAAGCCAGTAATCACGACGCGGCAATGTGCATGCTGCGCCAAGGCTTCTTTAATCAGAGGATAAGAACGTGCACGGTCAACTTCAGGCTGAGCGCCCACTTCTGCACGTAAAAAAGCACGCGCATCTTGAGCAACAGCTTGTAAATCATGCTGGCACAACAAAGCCGCGAGTAGACGTGAAGACCAAACCTCACCGTGTCCAAGCACTTTTGCTTTTTGTGCTTCGCTCAAGGGAGCCGTTAGCTCACCCAAAGCGGTAAATTCTTGTTGAATGGTTGCAGTAAGTTGTGCGGCTGATTCACCCTCAAGCAGTGCTTCAATCAGATCGAGTTGGAACTGACGAAGTGCTTGTAGGCATTCATGGGCAATACGACCATCTTTGTCGAGCGCTTCAACAAATTCAATCAAACGGTTGGTTGTTTTGCCTGCTGCCGATACCACCACCAAATCAGATGCTGATGAGTATTCTCTAAGAATGTTGACCACGCGTTGGTAACATTCAGGATTCGCTAAACTGCTGCCACCAAATTTATGTAGCTGGCGAAAGGTTGCCATTATTAACCCTCCCCTTCAGCGATAAAGCGCTGTGTTCTTTCAAACGCTTGCTTGAGGTCATCGATTAGGTCTTCTGCATCTTCAAGGCCAACAGATAGACGCAGTAGTTGCTGAGAAACACCCGCTTCTGCTAAGGCTTCTTCACCCATCGCGCGGTGAGTCATCGACGCAGGGTGACAAATCAGGCTTTCAACACCGCCCAATGATTCTGCCAAAGAAAACAGCTCTAACTTATCAACAAAGTATTTAAGCGCCTCGAATGAGCCCGCAAACTCAAAACTGAGCATGGAACCAAAGCCCGATTGCTGTTTCTTCGCGATATCATGACCCGGATGTTCAGGAAGGCTTGGGTGGTAAATAGTGCCAACAAGATCTTGTTGCTGCAGAGACGCTAGAATTTCACGTGAGCTTTCTTCGTGAACTCGCATACGCGCACCTAGCGTACGAATACCACGTAAAGTCATGTAGCTATCAAATGGTGTGCCGGTCGCACCAATACAGTTGCCCCACCATGCTAACTCTTCAGCGTGTTCTTCTGTCTTAGTGACCACAACGCCACCAATAACATCTGAGTGTCCATTGATGTACTTAGTGGTTGAGTGGATAACAAAATCAGCACCCAGCTCTAAAGGCTTTTGGAACACAGGTGTCAAAAACGTGTTGTCGACAGCAACCAGAGCACCAACCTCTTTCGCTTTACGGCAAGTTTCTGCAATATCAACCACGCGAACCAGTGGATTCGATGGGGTTTCAATTAAGATCAACTTTGGCTTAAGCGCGAGCGCCGCATCCAGCGCTGCTTGATCCGATTGATCAACGAACAGAACTTTGAAGTCACCTTTTAGCGAGCGAGTGTTAAACAGACGGTAAGTACCGCCGTAGCAATCGTGCGGTGCAATAATAAGATCATCGCCGCCTAAGAAAGCCGAAACCCATAAGTTAAGCGCCGAAGTACCACAGTTAGTCACAACCGCGCCTTTGCCTGATTCAAGCTCAAACAGTGCCGTCTCTAATAAACCGCGGTTTGGGTTACCAGAACGGGTGTAATCGTACTTTGGCACTTCACCAAAAGCGGGAAACCCATAGTTAGTCGAAAGATAAATGGGTGGGACAACGGCATGGTGTTGCGTGTCTGACTCGATACCAGTACGTACTGCGATTGTTGCTGGCTTCCGGCTGCTCATAGGTGCTTCCTTACAAGTTTTGCGTCTGAGAATCACAGCGGCTTGTCGGCATTTTGCGGCTGTGTTAGATATATGTTATTCACTTTACTTTCATAAACGTGAGACGTCAACACTTCTAGACGTCTATATGTCTTTGCTTATGGCAGTAAATCCCGCTAAAATCACCACTATTAATTTATTCTAACAACTAAAGTGATGAAGGTACGCAATGGCCGACTGGAATGGTGAATACATAAGCCCATATGCTGAGCATGGAAAGAAAAGCGAACAAGTAAAGAAAATTACAGTTTCTATCCCTCTAAAAGTGTTAAAGGTTCTTACTGACGAGCGTACTCGCCGCCAGATTAACAACCTACGCCATGCAACAAACAGTGAGCTACTGTGCGAAGCCTTTCTACATGCGTACACAGGCCAACCACTACCAACGGATGAAGACCTTCGTAAAGACCGCCCAGACGATATTCCTGCTGAAGTGAAAAAACTGATGACAGAGATGGGTATCGAGTTCGAAGCGTTTGACGAAGAATAAAAACAACTCAGTCACTGCCTTCATTATTGATTCGCTCTAGCTGAACCCTATTGATCACATCACGCATAGTTTTATATGATTGCGCTGTGAATGATAGACATAAAAAAACCGACTCCAGATGAGTCGGTTTTTTATTATTCTTTTGCGCTCAATAGAGCAGTCGCTATAAAACTATAACAAGCTATTAAGCCATGTAGTTAGCAGGCATCTCGATACGAGCTACGCCAGATTCAACAGCCGCTTCCGCAACTGCTCGTGCTACGCGAGGAAGTAGACGTGGGTCCATTGGCTTAGGAATGATGTAACCCTTACCGAACTCCAGTGCAGTCTCGCCCGCAGCTGCTAGTACTTCAGCTGGAACTTCTTCTTTCGCCAGTTCACGAATCGCTTTAACCGCCGCTAGCTTCATTTCGTCATTAATTTCGCTCGCACGCACGTCTAGTGCACCACGGAAAATGAATGGGAAACAAAGTACGTTGTTTACTTGGTTAGGGTAATCACTGCGGCCTGTACCCATGATTAGGTCAGAACGAACTTCGTGTGCAAGCTCAGGCTTGATCTCTGGATCTGGGTTTGAACATGCAAACACAACAGGCTTATCAGCCATCAGCGTTAGTGCTTCAGCAGGCAGTAGATTCGGCCCCGATACACCCAAGAACAGGTCAGCGCCTTCGATAACATCTTCAAGCGTACGCTTATCAGTGTTATTTGCGAACAGCTCTTTGTATTCGTTGAGGTCATCACGACGAGTGTGGATCACACCTTTACGGTCAAGCATGTAGATTTTTTCACGCTGAGCGCCACACTTAATCAGTAGTTCCATACAAGCAACCGCCGCTGCGCCAGCACCTAAACAAACGATCTTACACTCTTCAAGTTTCTTACCTTGAAGCTCGATCGCATTCAGCATACCCGCTGCCGTTACAATCGCTGTACCATGTTGGTCATCGTGGAATACCGGAACATCACAACGTTCAATCAGGCGACGTTCAATCTCAAAACAGTCTGGTGCTTTGATGTCTTCCAGGTTAATACCGCCGAATGTATCTGCGATATTCGCAACTGTATCAACGAACTCATCGATTGTGCGGTGTTTTACTTCAATATCGATAGAATCTAAACCAGCAAAACGCTTAAACAGGAGCGCTTTGCCTTCCATAACAGGTTTAGAAGCAATAGGGCCAAGGTTACCTAGGCCAAGAATCGCTGTACCGTTAGAGATAACTGCAACCATGTTGCCTTTACCTGTGTACTTATAAACGTTATCAACGTTCTGTGCGATCTCGCGAACAGGCTCAGCCACGCCTGGGCTGTATGCAAGTGCTAGGTCTTCTGCAGAGTTTGCAGGCTTCGTCAGTTCTACGGCAATTTTGCCTGGAATTGGGAACTCATGGTAATCAAGAGCTTGCTGACGGAATTGTTCTTGAGGCGATAACGATTTTTCAGATGATAACGCTTGAGAGGATTGAGCTTGGCTGCTGTCTTCAGACATAGGTGTAGGTTCCTAGGATATTATTATTTGGGGGATCTTGTTCATGTTAATGGATGTACTTCAAAGTTCCTAGGTGGTTGAAGCCTCTGTCTCATTAAAAAACGAGATTTCACTACTAATAAGACCAGTGAGCAGTTGAAATTACTATCGCTTGTTGAAGTTTCGTGCTGAATTTTGGTGAAGAGAGATACGCAAGGAATTGCCCTGAAATAGAATAGAGAGGCAACTTATCGTTGGGTGAGAGTGATGCTTGAATAGAAGTCAGTGCTTTCTCAAATTACAGGCAACAAAAAAGGACACCGAAGTGTCCTTTTTCATGTCTAAATAGCGAGAATTACTTCTTGCTAGAAAGAGCACCGAAACGCTTGTTGAAGCGATCAACACGGCCGCCAGTATCTACGATACGTTGCTTACCAGTGTAGAACGGGTGACATTTGTCACATACGTCTAGGTGGATTGATTCTTTTGCTAGCGTTGAGTTGAACTCAAATGTGTTGCCGCAAGAACAAGTTGCAGTAACTGCTTTGTATTCTGGGTGGATTCCAGCTTTCATGGGATAACCTCAAGTAGGCCGTGTCGCTATACGATTCTAAGCCGCACACCACACGTAGTTTAAAAAAAGAAATAAAGACACCGCATCGACACAAAAGAGTGATGAAGCCATACCTTTAAGGCGCAGTATAGTAATGAATCTATAAAGCAGGATCAACTGATTTGATACATTTTTCGCCAATATCGGCGTTATTTCCTTTGCTGGCTGTGATTCTTGGCTTGGCCCCAACCTCACCCGCTTCTCTGCCACATCACATTCAAACTGCTTCTCGAATTTAACCGCCTTATCCTTTAGACTGTTCGCTCTCGTCAATTCAGATAAAGCCGTCCCTTTATGCGTCCAATGATTGCCCGTGTGGCGCTGCCTGTTCCACTCGACAAGCAGTTCGATTACAAGATTCCAAACCACCTATTCCCGATTATTGGTGGTCGCGTCTCTGTGCCTTTTGGACGACAAACCTTAACTGGGATTGTCACGGCTCTGGTTAACGAATCAGAATTCGAGCTAGATAAGCTCAAGCCAATAAAAGCGCTATTGGATAACCAACCTGTTTGGCCGGAATCTGTCTATTCACTATTAATGTGGTGCAGTCAGTTTTATCAGTACCCTCTTGGCGAAACCTTTGCTAACGCCCTTCCGAGCGCTCTAAGAAAAGGCAAAGCCGCCGACTTCGCGACGCTGGTTGAGTGGCAGTTAACGCCATCAGGCAAAGACCAACTGATGCAAGGTTTTGGTCGCGCGGTCAAGCAAGCCAAAGTGATGCACATGCTTGAACACGGCCCGGTTCCTCATCAAGAGTTCATTGATGAAGAAGTTGGCAGCGCCGTACTCAAAACGCTAGAAGAGAAAGGCTGGATTGAATCGGTAGAGAAAAAGCCGAAGCGCCAACCTTGGCCAGTTGAACTTGAGAATGACCAAGACAAACCTAAGCTCAATGCCGAACAAGCCATCGCGATTGCGACCGTAAATAGCCAAACCGACTTTGGTTGTTTCCTGTTAGAGGGCGTTACTGGCTCAGGTAAGACCGAGGTTTACCTGAATATGATTAAGCCGATTCTCGATCAAGGTAAACAAGCGTTAGTACTCGTGCCTGAGATTGGCCTCACCCCTCAAACGATTAACCGCTTTAAACGACGCTTTAATGTGCCTGTTGAGGTTATCCACTCAGGTTTAAACGATTCTGAGCGACTGAATGCTTGGTTATCGGCGCGTGATAAAATAGCGGGCATCGTGATTGGTACCCGTTCGGCTCTGTTCACGCCGTTTGCGGATCTGGGCATTATCATTGTCGATGAAGAACACGACGCCTCTTATAAACAACAAGATAGCCTGCGCTACCATGCTCGAGATGTGGCGATCATGCGTGCTCATAAAGCGCAGATTCCAGTTGTGTTAGGCTCGGCGACTCCGGCCTTTGAAACACTGCACAACGCTCAAATAGGTAAATACAGTTATCTCACCCTGACTTCACGTGCGGGTGTCGCACTGCCGACCACCAATAAGGTGTTGGATGTTAAAGGTGAATATCTAGAAAGTGGTTTGTCTGCGTCGTTAATTGCAGAGATGCAAAGACACCTCAAAGCAGGCAACCAAGTGATGTTGTTTCTCAACCGCCGAGGATTTTCTCCGGCATTGATGTGTCACGATTGTGGTTGGACAGCCGAGTGTAAACGTTGTGATGCTTACTACACCTATCACCAATACAGTAATGAGATGCGCTGCCACCACTGTGGTTCTCAGCAGCATATCGTGCACAACTGCCAAGGTTGTGGGTCTGTGAACTTGGTGACAGTGGGTGTCGGTACCGAGCAGTTAGAAGCTCAACTTGGTCAACTATTCCCGGAATACAAAACCATTCGTATTGACCGCGACAGCACCCGCCGTAAAGGCAGCTTAGAAAGCGCGCTCGAGTCGATTCGTAAGGGTGAATTCCAAATTCTTATCGGCACGCAGATGCTTGCTAAGGGTCACCATTTCCCTGACGTGACACTTGTGGCGTTATTGGATGTGGATGGCTCTTTATATAGTAGTGACTTCCGTGCCTCTGAACGTCTTGCCCAGCTATTCATCCAAGTAGCGGGACGCGCAGGACGAGCAAGCAAACCCGGTGAAGTGATCTTACAGACTCACCACCCAGAACATGGGTTGTTGCAAGCCTTGCTTCACAAAGACTATAACCACTTTGCTCAGACGGCGCTGGCAGAACGTAAGCAGGCAATGTTACCGCCTTATACCTTTATGACTCTGTTTAGAGCAGAAGCCAATGACACTCGCTTGGTGGAAGAGTTCTTGCGTCAGGTTCGTCACACATTGGAATCGCACCCGCTGTTTGATCAATATTGTATGGTGCTAGGACCAACCCCAGCCCCATTAGCAAAACGAGCAGGCAAATCGCGCTGGCAGTTAATCTTACAGACTCAAACTCGCTCGTTAATGCAGAAGCTATTAATGAGCGCTAAGCCGGCAATTAATATGTTACCCGCCGCGAAAAAAGTTCGTTGGTCACTCGACATAGAGCCGCAAGATTTGAGCTAAACCCACTTGGGTTAAAACTAACGATAAGTTTGTTCACAAATATTTCATATTTATCGTGAGCAACTTCACACTAGTCATGTGATTTTTGTTAATCTAGCCGTAACTTTACACGGATTAAACGAATAAAATATTGCAATAAAAAAAGTGTTAGCAACACTTTCATAATATCTATTCGATTACATTTATTATTCACGCCTTAGATGCTTAGGCGGCAAAGGAACTTAAAAGAGGGTTTAATTTATGGCGACAATGAAGGATGTTGCCCAGCTAGCAGGCGTCTCAACAGCCACGGTATCACGTGCATTGATGAACCCTGAGAAAGTCTCAGTTTCGACTCGCAAACGAGTGGAAACAGCAGTACTTGAAGCTGGATACTCACCCAATACATTAGCTAGAAACTTACGTCGCAACGAATCAAAAACCATCATCACTATTGTTCCTGACATCTGTGACCCTTATTTCGCCGAGATCATTCGTGGTATCGAAGATGCCGCAGTAGAAAATGATTACCTTGTTCTACTGGGTGATAGCGGCCAGCAAAAGAAGCGCGAGTCTTCGTTTGTTAACTTAGTTTTCACCAAACAAGCCGACGGCATGTTGCTGCTGGGTACTGACCATCCGTTTGATGTCAGCAAACCTGAACAAAAGAATTTACCGCCGATGGTAATGGCGTGTGAGTTTGCCCCTGAGCTTGAACTGCCTACGGTACACATCGATAACCTGACCTCTGCCTTTGAAGCGGTGAACTACCTAGCTCAGTTAGGTCATAAGCGTATTGCTCAAATTTCAGGACCAGTATCGGCAACACTGTGTAAGTTCCGCCAACAAGGCTACCAGCAAGCGCTGCGTCGCGCCGGAGTCTCAATGAATCCAGCCTATAGCACGGTCGGTGACTTCACCTTTGAAGCGGGCGCTCAAGCGGTTCGTCAATTACTGGCACTTCCTGAACAACCTACAGCTATCTTCTGTCACAACGATGCGATGGCGATTGGTGCGATTCAAGAAACGAAGAAGCTGGGCTTGCGCGTTCCTCAAGACCTATCGATTGTCGGCTTCGATGACATCCAATTCGCTCAATACTGCGATCCACCGCTAACCACCATTTCTCAGCCTCGTTATGAGATTGGACGCCAAGCGATGTTGATGATGCTTGATCTATTAAAAGGCAACGATGTGCAAGCAGGTTCGCGTCTGCTTGAAGCTAAATTAGTGGTTCGAGGCAGTACAGCGCCACCTCGAATATAACCCTTAGAAATACCCTTATAAATCTGCGGCACATTTTGATGTGCCGCTTCCATTTCTGCACTATTATCCTCGCGCAATCTGGATTACCATGAGGGCAGAATCAGCAACTATTGAATTGTCTTGTGGCTAATAGAGATTATGTAAAGCGCGGTCGTGGCACGAAAAAACCGACCAAAAAACAAGCCCCTCGCCGTAAACCTTGGCGCAGTGGTCTTTTGGCGATCCTCCTTGCCGGTGGTTTTGGTTACGGACTTTACCTATTGAGTAATGATCCTGAGCCGCCTGCACCAACGCCTGTGGCAACCAAACCAAAACCTAAGCCAAAACCAGCGAAAGTGATTCCGCCGCCTCCTGAAGAGAAGTGGGACTACGTTGAAACGCTGCCAAGCCGCGAGATTGAAGTAAAAGCCAAAGAGCAACAGATCTCTAAGATCCCTTACATCATGCAGTGTGGCGCTTACAAAACCTCGTCGCAGGCAGAAGCACGTAAGTTGGATATTGCCTTCCAAGGTATCTCAAGTGAGATCCGCAAGAAAGATGGCAGTAGCTGGTACCGTGTGGTTTTAGGGCCATACAAGTTGAAGCGTGACGCAGAACGCGATCGCCATAAGCTGCAACGAGCGAAAATTGAACCTTGCGCTATTTGGAAAGACGGGTCTTAATCAACTCAATATATAATAGGGGGAAGAGGATTCCCCCTATTGCTGTTTGAAAGCGTTCAATAGTTCATCGCACAAGCAATACCAGTATGTTAATCAAAAGAGTGCGTTTTAACGAAACTGAGGTACTTGTTCGTAGTACTCAAGCCCAAAGTCAGTCAGGTAGACCTGCTCCTTATTTATCTCGATGTAACCAAAAAAATCCAAGTGCGCTAAAACGTTAGGAAATGGACGTTTAAGAAAAACGTTAACCGAGTTTTTTAGATGTTCTGTTGAACACTCGCCCGCCTCCTGATACATCAGATGATGCAGTATAGACAGCTCATCCAGATCCATATCTCTATTAAAAAAACTGATATTGTCACTATTCATCACACTACTCCTTATGCAGTGAATACCACTGATTAGTGAACATCATTCCTTATAAATCAAACAAAAAGTGTTAACCATTTCACGTTAGAAATTTGTTTTATCTTTTTTTATATTTATCACAAACTATTAACCCACCAACCCTTGCCACACATAGGCTCAACAGGTAATGGATATTTGAAATAACTGGTAACATTTAGTTTTTTTGATATGACATACCATTAAAAGTGGCACTTGAATTCATGATAGTGGAGCCACATATAAGTAGTAACCATAAATAATAATCAAAAGAGGTCGACTCGTGACTACCATTGTATCTGTACGTCGTAATAATAAAGTCGTCATCGCGGGTGATGGACAAGTATCTCTGGGCAATACAGTAATGAAGGGCAACGCCCGTAAAGTACGTCGCCTATACAACAACAAAGTACTGGCCGGTTTTGCTGGCGGTACGGCTGATGCTTTCACGCTATTCGAAAAATTTGAAAGCAAGCTGCAAATGCACCAAGGCCATCTCACCAAAGCGGCAGTTGAGCTAGCGAAGGATTGGCGTAGCGACCGTGCTCTACGTAAGTTAGAAGCACTGTTAGCAGTAGCGGATGAGACCGCTTCACTGATCATCACAGGTAACGGTGACGTAGTTCAACCTGAGAACGACCTGATTGCGATCGGTTCGGGCGGAAACTTCGCTCAAGCAGCCGCTACTGCACTATTAGAAAATACTGATTTAGATGCGCGTGAAATCGCAGAAAAGTCGCTGAACATTGCAGGCGACATCTGTGTCTTCACCAACCATCACCACACTATTGAAGAACTAGAAAGCACCGTTGAGCTGCCAAAGCCAGAGTAACGACCGCTTCCATCAATAACGTTGTATTCAACAGTGATTAAAGAATTAAGGAAAAACCATGTCTGAGATGACTCCTCGCGAAATTGTTCACGAACTCAATCGCCACATTATCGGCCAAGACAACGCTAAGCGCTCAGTGGCTATCGCTCTTCGTAACCGCTGGCGCCGTATGCAGCTTGAAGAAAGCCTACGTGTTGAAGTATCGCCAAAAAACATCCTGATGATTGGCCCAACGGGTGTAGGTAAAACTGAAATCGCTCGCCGCCTAGCGAAATTAGCAAACGCGCCTTTCATCAAGGTAGAAGCGACTAAGTTCACCGAAGTGGGTTACGTTGGTAAAGAAGTTGAAACCATCATCCGTGATCTAACGGACGTTGCGATCAAGATGACGCACCAACAAGCGATGGAAAAAGTACAATACCGCGCTGAAGAACAAGCTGAAGAACGCATTCTTGATGCCCTTCTACCACCAGCGCGTGATGCTTGGGGTCAGAACGAGCAATCAACTGAAGATACAACCTCTTCAAACACTCGTCAGATTTTCCGCAAGAAACTGCGTGAAGGTAAGCTAGATGACAAAGAGATTGAAGTTGATGTAGCCGCACCGCAAATGGGCGTTGAAATCATGTCACCTCCAGGCATGGAAGAGATGACAAACCAGCTGCAAGGCATGTTCCAAAACCTAGCGGGCGACACCAAGAAAAAGCGTAAGATGAAAATCAAAGACGCATTCAAAGCACTGACGGAAGAAGAAGCTGCGAAGCTTGTGAACCAAGAAGAGCTGAAAGAGAACGCGATCTTCAACGCTGAAAACAACGGCATCGTATTCATCGATGAGATCGACAAAATCTGTAAGCGTGGCGACAGTTCAGGCCCAGATGTATCTCGCGAAGGTGTTCAGCGTGACCTACTGCCTCTTATCGAAGGCAGCACAGTATCAACCAAGCACGGTATGGTTAAAACTGACCACATCTTGTTTATCACATCAGGCGCATTCCAAGTGGCTAAGCCATCTGACCTGATCCCTGAGCTACAAGGTCGTCTACCAATCCGCGTAGAACTTGAAGCACTATCAGCACATGACTTCAAACGCATCCTAACTGAGCCAAAAGCATCTCTAACAGAGCAATACATTGCCCTAATGAAAACAGAAGATGTCAACATTGAGTTCACTGAAGATGGCATCAACCAGATTGCGGACGCAGCATGGCGCGTAAACGAAACCACTGAGAACATCGGTGCGCGTCGTCTACACACAGTGATGGAGCGTCTAATGGATGAGATTTCATTCGAAGCAACAGACAAAGCTGGCAGCAAGCTAGTGATTGATGAAGCTTACGTAACATCGAAACTTGGCGAATTCGTTGAAGACGAAGACCTAAGCCGCTTCATCCTGTAGCACACCAAACTCTAACTTATTGCTCTATCTCAAAGAAATAGCAGCTAATAAGCGAATTCAAGGCCCACTTTCGAGTGGGCTTTTTATTACCCGAAAAATGGGCGTATACTCAAATCACAGTATGAAACGAAGACTTACAAAGAATTAGACCTACGATGAAACAATCTCTACTGATCTGGCTTGATGCCGCACGACCAAAAACTCTGCCTCTCGCACTTGTCTCTATTCTTACAGGAAGTAGTTTAGCGTTCGCCGGTGGTCAGTTTTCTTTATCGATAGCCCTACTGGCATTTTTAACCGCCACCCTATTACAGATTTTATCGAACCTAGCCAATGACTATGGCGACGCCGTAAAAGGCACAGACAACGAAAATCGTCTGGGGCCAACACGTGCCATGCAATCTGGCGCGGTAACAGCGAAAACCATGAAGCAAGCGATCATCCTCAACATCGTGTTTACTATGGTCGCTGGGCTGATTCTTATTTTTCATGCCTTAACCTCAATTGAAAGCATCTTATCTTTCATCGCGTTAGGTGTATTAGCCATAATGGCTGCCATCGCTTACACCGTGGGCAATAAACCTTATGGTTATATTGGCCTTGGCGACTTATCGGTATTTATCTTCTTCGGTTTGTTAGGCGTTTCAGGCACATACTTCCTACACACTGGTCATGTTGAGCCAAGCCTATTTCTTCCGGCCTTAGGCTGTGGATTAATGGCGGTTGCGGTACTCAACATCAACAACATGCGTGATATAGAGAACGATAGCGAATGTGGTAAGCGCACCATGGCGGTTCGCCTAGGGCAACGCAAAGCCAAGCACTATCATTTTGCACTGCTTGGTCTCGCCCTTGCTTCTTTCGCTATCTACCTACTGATTCAAGAAAAACCGGTCTGGATAAGCCTGCCGTTTTTATTGAGCATTGTTATTGTTTACAAACATGGCAAGGCCGTTTGGGAAACCGAAAAACCAGCGCAGATTGCACCAATGATGCCAGTGATTGTGAAATGCTCACTGGTCACTAACCTATTGTTTGCAGGGGTTGTCGTAGCTCAAACTCTATTGAGTTAAATGAGACTAATCATTGCAAAGGGATCAAGCACCGATATACTCAAAGTAAGCTCATTGTTCAAAAGGTATACTAATGGAATACAACACTTCAGCACTGTGCGACATATATTTGGATCAAGTTGATGTCGTGGAGCCCATGTTCAGCAACTTCGGTGGACGTGCATCCTTCGCAGGACAGATCACAACATTAAAGTGTTTTGAAGACAATGCTTTGATTCGCTCCGTATTAGAGCAAGATGGTCTGGGACGTGTGTTGTTAATCGATGGTGGCGGCTCACTACGCAAAGCGCTGATCGATGCTGAGATTGCCCTACTTGCCGAAGACAATGAGTGGGAAGGTATTGTGGTTTACGGCTGCGTTCGTGAAGTCGATGAGCTAGAAGACATGAACATTGGTATTCAGGCTTTGGCTTCAATCCCTGTTGGTGCGAGCCAAGAAGGTGTCGGCGAATTGGACGTACCGGTCAACTTTGGCAGCGTGACCTTCTTACCGGAAGATTACCTCTACGCAGACAACACCGGTATTATTCTTTCGGCAGAGCCTCTAGATGTAGAACTTGATCTGGATGTTGAAGAAGAAGAGGTCGAGTAACTCTCACTCAGCTTCAAATAATAAAACAAACCATAAGAACACGAAGCATAAGAATACAAACAAAAACGCCCGCTACTGAGTAGCGGGCGTTTTTTTAAATCTGAAGAGTCGATTACTCTACTTCATCCATTTTACCAAGAAGGTTACGGATGCGATCTTGCCATGCTGAATGCTCTTCCTGCATTTGCTGAGTTTTTTGCTCTAGCTCGTGACGGCTTGCTTTAAGCTCACCAGCTTCTGTTGCTAGTGCTTGTTTCTCTTCTTTAAGCTCTTCCACTTCCATTTGAAGAAGTGCAATTGTATCTACTGCTGTTTGAATTTTTGCTTCTAGCTGCTCTAGTACTTCAAAAGACATTCTGGCCTACCTTTAAGTTATCCGTTTGATGGTGAAGGTTCACTCCACTTATTTCCCCATTCTACTCAGCAGAGCAAGGATAAACACTCAATATATTCGATATTTTGCGCCATTCGATGAAAAAAACAGCACTTTTTACCGAATATTGACGTGAACGATTACCGCCACAACGGCAAACCGATTATTTTGATGAATAATAACTGTTTTCCACTGCGAATTGATCGAGAGCAATCTCCAAAAAACAAAAAGGCAAACGTTTCCTTTTGGATATGGTAAAATTCGTCGCGAAATTTCTATTCCCCCTTTGAAAATTTTGGAGTCCGCATGAAACGCGATTTAGCAATGTCATTCTCTCGTGTCACAGAAGGTGCAGCACTAGCTGGTTACAAGTGGCTTGGCCGTGGCGATAAAAACGCTGCAGATGGCGCTGCTGTAGAAGTAATGCGTAGCCTATTAAACAAAACCGAAATTAGCGGTGAGATTGTTATCGGCGAAGGTGAAATCGATGATGCACCTATGCTATACATCGGCGAAAACGTAGGTGTGGGCGGCGACGCTGTCGACATCGCAGTTGACCCAATTGAAGGGACACGCATGACAGCAATGGGCCAATCAAATGCATTGGCTGTATTGGCTGCGGGCGAAAAAGGCAGCTTCCTTAAAGCGCCTGATATGTACATGGAAAAGTTGGTTGTTGGCCCTGGCGCTAAAGGCGTGATTGACCTAGAACTGCCACTAACAGAAAACCTAGAAAACATCGCTAAAGCACTAGGTAAAACACTTGATACTCTAGTCGTAACCACGCTTGCTAAGCCTCGTCATGATCAAGTCATCGCCGACATGCAAGCAATGGGCGTTCGTGTATTTGCTGTGCCAGACGGTGATGTTGCGGCTTCTATCTTAACCTGTATGCCAGACAGTGAAGTAGACGTCATGTACTGCATCGGCGGCGCACCTGAAGGTGTGGTCTCGGCGGCGGTAATTCGCGCACTCGACGGCGACATGCACGGTCGTCTTCTACCTCGCCACGAAGTGAAAGGCGACACAGAAGAGAACCGCAAGCACGGTGAACTTGAACTTGAGCGCTGCGCAGAAATGGGCGTAACGGCGGGTATCGTATTGAAGATGGAAGACATGGCACGCAGCGACAACGTTGTATTCTCAGCAACAGGCATCACTAAGGGTGACTTGCTAGAAGGTATTTCTCGTCAAGGTAATATCGCAACCACAGAAACCCTGCTTATCCGTGGCCGCTGCCGTACAATTCGCCGCATCAAATCTATCCACTACCTAGAGCGTAAAGATCCAGAAGTAGTAGGTCATATCCTGTAAGCCTAAATTCGGTGAAACAGAATATTCCAAGGCTGATACCTAGTATCAGCCTTTTGTTTTATTAGCGCACCAGAATCTGACCATGGCAGCCAATAGAGTAAATTATCATCAATATAGTAAATGGTTTGCTTTATAAACACCTTGCCTCATAATAGTAAGGTTCATTAGGTAGGGATAGTATGAAAACAAGCGACAGAATCTTACAGACCATTAAGCGTCAAGGCGCGGTAACCGCGAAACAACTGTCAGAAGAATTTGGCATGACGACAATGGGGGCAAGGCAACATCTGCAAAGCCTGGAAGATGACGGTATTCTTGCGTTTCATGATGTGAAAGTGAAAGTGGGTCGCCCGACTCGCCACTGGTCCCTGACTCAACAAGGTCATAACCAATTTTCAGACCGACATGGTGAACTCACCATTCAAGTGATTGATGCTGTCGAGAATCTATTTGGTAAAGAAGGGCTGGCTAAGGTTGCTGCCGAGCGTGAACAACACACTCTTAAGCAGTATCAAACTGCGCTGTCTGGCTGTGATTCACTCATCAGCAAGCTTAAAAAACTCACCCAGCTTCGTGAAGACGAAGGCTACATGGCTGAGCTTCAAGAGCATGATGATCACTACATCTTGATTGAGAACCACTGCCCTATCTGTAAGGCTGCAACTCGCTGCCCTAGCCTGTGCCAATCTGAGCTCAACGTGTTTACTGAGTTACTAAAAGATGAGTGTCACGTGAGCCGTACAGAGCACATCATTGCTGGCGAACGACGCTGCACTTACACCTTAACACCCGCCCTTTGATTGCAAAGGTAATCGGCTAATACCGTCTCAATATTGAGAAAATACAAATAGATTAAAATTTGTACAGATTTCTTTCTTAAGCTTAGAGCATATGAAACACGCTTAATGCTAAGGAAGGAATGATGGCGCATCCACAACCCGCTCAAAAACTGCCACCCTTTGATGAACTTGTCCAACTCGCGAAAAGCGACCCGAAAGCATTCAATCAATTCAAACACGAGATGTGCGAACAGATGATTTGTTCGGCTTCAGACGTGATGCAAGACCGACTTCGTGCGCAGCAAAGTCACATCGACTTAGTGGTTAGCCGTTGTAAAAACCCACACCACGCCAATGTCGTACTCATGCAAGAGCTGCGCTGTCAGGTCTGTAAGTTCCAAGATGCACTCGAAGGGCGCTGCGGCTTTGAAGAATCTCTGCCTGAAAATGTCGTGCCTTTTAAGCCGAATACCGAACCTAAAATGTACTGAAATTAGCAAAGCACTAAAAAGAAAAAGGGAGCGTAATGCTCTAATGCCGATCAGTTAAAGCCAAAGCGATCGGTTGAAGGATCCTTCAGAGCTGTC